>NZ_DBMAFI010000042.1:0-30470 GCF_057864385.1 Bilophila sp.
CTCTTCAAAGACTTTTGTACTTATCGAATCCCTGTTCGCAGGCTTTCTTGAGTCCACTTTCATGTTGGGGAATGGTATTTCAATGTTGAAGGCTATGTCATGGAAAACGGTTGATGCCGTATTTTTTGAAACTCCAAAGGAATAACCAATAAAATACTCCCAATCATGAAATCCATCAACGAAGAATTAAAAAAACTTGTATTTTAGACCGTGTCGTCATTTTGAATATAACTATTTAAAAATACCCAAAATAATCTTTTGGTTGTCCTAGCTAAGGCTAATGTTTACTCAATACTTTAGCTGGGTTAAGAGCTCGTTATGGTTGCCGCCGTTGAATCGCCATTCACACTCTTTCAGGAACCAGTAGAAATGTTCTGGCTTGATGCCGTTAACGCGGCGCAAATGCCGTTTTACCTGATTCCAAAATTTCTCTATCCCGTTGATATGACTCCCTCGTTCGGCAAACAGCCTATTATAATTGATTCGGTGATGATGAAAACAGCTTACGTCCAAAGCATTATACGCCTTGAAAGTGTCTGTGTAGACGATGCTGTCCGGCTCAATCTGCTCCTCAATGATAGGCATCAGCGTTTCTGTGCGGGCGTCAGGGATTATGGCCGTGTAAACCTTGCCACTGCGTTTTAACAAGCCAAAAACCACTATTTTTCCCGCTGCCCCGCGCCCGCGTTTCCCTTTCCTGAACCCGCCAAAATAGCTTTCATCGGCTTCACCCTCTCCTGACAGGCGATAACTGGGCAAATGAGCGGCAATCAGACGCCTGAGACGCATAAAGTAGGAAACCGCTGTGTTGTGGTGAACGCCCACAAGTTCCCCGGCAGTACGGGCTGTTGCCCCTGCCACGAATAGTTTTATCAATTCAGACTGTTGACGCAAACTTAGTCTGCTTCGCCGTTCATACATGAGCTATCCTAACTATTTTCCCTTAGCCAGGACACCCCCTTAAATAATTTCAATGTATTATATCTCATTGACGGCACAACTTAAGTATACTGTGGAAATAACACAGCCACATGCTATGGCGGAGCCATGCTGAAAATTTTCAAGTGGGATTCATATTAAACTACGCCCGCGAAGAAACGCCGTTTTCCACTGGCCCGCTGCAAAGGTACGGCTGCATCGTAGTAACTAGTTGATAGTTTATTTTTGGCTCTGTCATAGTACATGGTTGTTTTGTTTCAGCAATATACTGAAAATATATGTCTTTTCTCCGAATTTTCCGCTGGTGGGCTCTGTGATTGGGGGATTTTATTGGTTATTTCTTTGGAGTTTCAAGGAAATAAAGCATCAACCGTTTTCTATGGCACAGCCTTATTTTTACATTTCAAACAATGAAATACAGTTTCTCAGCCATGAGGTTTGCCGACCAAAAGGCTGGGGGGAATTCCGTATAGTCACCCTCTTGTATGAATATGCCAATCATATCCTCCGGCAAGGGGCAAAACCTTGCTCCTCAATGCCAAAGGAGGCACTTTTCCGCCGCAGGAAAAACGGATGGGCGGGATTCGATAAAGAAAAAAGCCTTTGAAAGGAACGAGGAAAGACGTGGCGGAAGAGAGAGAAGGAAGGGGCGAGGAAAACATGGGGGTGTTCCCCCTTCTTCAAAAAAGCTTCCTCGCCCCTCCAGTTAAGGTTCCACCGGGCTATTCCCTTCGCAGCAGCAAGGGGACAAGCCGCCAGAACGCAAGGAACAGCGCAATGATGTTCGCAGTCCACGCGGCAAGGAAGGGGTGCAGGATGCCGCGCTGCCCAAGCGTTGTGCCGAGGGTATATACCGCAAAATACAGGAATGTGCACAGCAGCGCCACGGTCACGGCGATATAGATGTTGTCCTTCCACGAGACGATGGCCGTCGCCACGAAAGCCATGACCAGAATCGACGCCGCATAGGCCAGCTTGGCGTGCCATGCCGTACGGAGCGCCTCCACGTTGGAACCGGAAGACTTCAGTTGGCTGATGGCGTCCCCAAGCTGCCAGAGCGGCAGTTGCTGCGGCTTCGTGCCCGTATTGACGAGCCGGAAGGTTTCGGGATCCTGCCTGAGCGGGATGACGAAGTCCGGTTCCTGCGCCTGCGTGAAGGTGTCGGGCGTGTAGACGCGCACATCCCGCAAGGCCCAGTGGTTGGGCGCTGCCGTGAATGTGGATGCCTGCACGATGCGCTTGATGCTCAGGCCGTCCTCGGACAGTTCATACCCGGCGAAGCCCGTGCCGTGCGCCTTGGGGTCAAGCGTTCCGAGCGAGACGATCCAGTCCCCGTCCGTAAACCAGACGTCCTTGAGCACCGTTGCCGCGAGGTTCTTCTTGCGGACTTCCTCCTGCCAGATGCGGGCGGACTCGCGCTCCCCGGCAACGCCCAAATATTCGGAAAAGCCAAGCTGGACGGAACCCCAGAAGATGCCGCAGAGGATCATGGAGTTCGCCACCACGCCGAGCGAGATGCCCCCGGCCTGCAATGCCGTCAATTCGCGGCTGCGGGCCATGATGCACAGTTGGATGACCGCGGACAGCAGGAAAATCACCGGCAGGATCTGGGAAATCACAAGCGGCATTTTCACGATAAAGTAGGTGAGCACCATGCCCACGGACAGCCCGGCCTCAATGAAGTTGTCGAGCCGCTCGAACAGGTCTGTGAGCACATACAGGCCGATGCCGACGGCAAGGGTCGGCAGCAGGATCATCGCGTTGTTCTTGGTCAGATACCGGAAAAGCAAACTCATGACGCCCTCCGTACCCGCAGGTTGCGGAAGAAAGTCGCCAAGTGCGGCGTTCGCTCATGCGCCGTCAGCCAAAGCCCGTAGATGCCGAGGCAAAGGAACAGGATGTTCGGAACCCACAACCCTATGGAGGGGGGGATTGCCCCGGACTCGCCCGTACTGAAGCCGAGCGACATCAGGCTGTAATAAACGAAGAACATGGCGAGGGCCAGCATAAGCCCCGTCTGCCTGTGCAGCCCCTCAAAGGCCGAAGCCAGCGGCAGCACGAAGAGGGTCAGGGCGATGCACGCCACCGGATAGGCCCAGCGCTTATGGCGCTCCACCTCCAGCTTGTTGGCGTAATTCACATCCACTTTGAGGGCCTCCTCCCGTGTGACGCTGGAGAGCTTGCTCCATGACATCTCGCGGGGCCGCACATCCCCAAGATCAAGGCTCTTGAAAAGGGAGTCCAGCGGCAGCCGCACCTTATATTCGTCAAAGGCCAGCACCGAGGAGCCCTTCTTGTCCGTGGTGTAGATCTTGCCCTCCTTGAGCAGGAACACCAGCTCGCCGCGTTCGGTATCGGTATCGAAACGCCCTTCCGGGGCGAGGATGGTCATGTGGCGTTCGGGGTGCGAACGGTCGTCCACCAGAACCTGCGCCATATCCCCGTCACCGGGGTTCACCTGCCGGGCGAAAAGCACCAGATTGGGGAAGTCCGTATTGAAGACGCCGGGCTGCACCACGACGCGGGCGCGGGTATTGGCGATTTCAAGGATCGTTTCCCGGAAATGCCCCATGCCCCACGCCAGCCAATGCAGGGAAACCCAGAGCGTCAGCAGCATGCAGATCACGCTGAACAGGAGCGGCGCGGGAAGCATCTGATAAATGTTGATACCCCCCGCGCGCAGGGCGACCAGCTCGCGATCCGTGCTCATGCGCAGGAAGGTCAGGAAGACGCTGAGCATACAGGCGATGGGGAGCACCAGCATGAGGAACAGCGGGGTCATGTAGCCGAACAGCAGGACGGTATCCAAGATGCCGAGATCCAGCCCCAGAAACAGTTCCCGCATCTGCACCGCCCGGCTGATGAGGATAAGCGTCAGCAGCACCCCCACGGCGAGGACGAACAGGTTGGCGATTTCTTTAAATATCTGTCTCTGAAGAAGTGAAGGCATCGGGCAACGTCCTGTAGGGATGCGAAGTTAGCGTTTGCACGGGTCGGAAGGCTCCTGTCCTTTTTCGGAAAAAAGGCGGGCAAGCTGGGCCGCGTCCAGCGGCGTCAGGTTGAAGCGCATGCCCGCTTCGTCAAGCAGGGAGGAAAGCGGCGCATCCGGGCGGCGGCAGCGTTCTTCCTGCACATATTCCAAGGCGCGGCGAACCAGTTCGCCGTGTTCGATGATCGTCATGGGGCACCTCCGTGCTCAGAACGCGATGCTGTCGCCGGGCTTCATGGAGACAAGGCGGACGTCGGGGGCCACGGACGCAAGGTGTGACGCAAAAGCCGAGGGGTCTTGTGCAAGAACCGGGAATGTGCCCCAATGCATGGGGATCACGGCCTTGGGCTTGAGCAGGCGCGCGGCATGGGCGGCCTGCAGCCCGTCCATCGTGAAGAAGCCGCCCACGGGCAGCAGCGCAAGATCCAGCGGATACAGCGAACCTATCAACTCCATCGAAGAGAAAAGGCCGGTATCGCCCGCATGGTAAAAGGTAAAGCCGTCCGGCATGGTCACGACATACCCTGCGGGGGCCCCGGATTCCGAAGTGTGGAAAGCCTGCGTCATGGTGACGCGGACGCCCTTCACTTCGATGGTGCCGCCGATGTTGAAGCCGATCCCGGCGGGGATGCTGGCTTGCGGCATCCCGGCGTCGATCAGGCGTTCGGCCGTACCGACGATACAGCCGCAAGTCGCGCCGCTGCTTTTGCAGATCGCCACGGCATCACCCGTATGATCGCCGTGGTCATGGGTGACGAGCACCAAATCCGGCTTCCCGGCCTCATTCCACGTCACGGGGCAGGAAGGGTTGTGCGTGAAGAAAGGATCGATGAAAACAGTCACATCGCCGCAAGAAACCTTAAAATTGGAATGACCGTACCAAGTAACGGAAACGCTCATGGGATACTCCTTAAAGATAAAGAAAAAGAAGGGGGAGCATAACAAAGGGACGGACACGAAGGCACGGCTCCGACACGGAATAAGCCGCGGCACGCTCCCGGTACCGGAGCATACAGCTTGACAGGACGCGGCACAAGAGCTAGCTTCCTAAGTCTGTGGTGCCCCCTTACGGGGAAACTCCGCGCCCGTAGCTCAGTCGGATAGAGCGTTAGCCTCCGGAGCTAAAGGCCGTGCGTTCGAATCGCGCCGGGCGCACCAGTGAAATCAACCCCTTACAGATAGCAGTCTGTAAGGGGTTTTTCTTTTCCTAAGCACGATCTCCGGCAAGGGCCTGCTTGTTTTTCTCTGTCCGGCAGGCTACAACTCGCTCGCTACGCGGTTGGCCTCCACGCGCTCGGCACAGCGCAAGCTCCGTTTATACGGGTAAAGGAGGCCAGGCCGCATGAGACGCCTTATCGTCTTGACGCTGCTGACGCTCCTTTGTCTGGTACTCCGGGCTTCGTCCCGAATGTAAAACGAAACAAAGGCCCCCGTCCGGTGGCATCCGGCGGGGGCGAAACATAGAAAGCAGAACAACCGTGTAGCTTAAAAGGGTGCGCTCATGCGCTGTGCCTGCCGGGGGAGTGTTGGCGCACTGTCCCGGCACCTTTTTAATAGCCGCTCCGCTCGCCCTTGACAAGGGGCTGGCGCCCTGCGCGGCCCCCTTAGGGGTCCATCCTCCGGTTCCCGGATTTCGCCCGGCGCCAGAAACTTCTTGTCCACTCGGACGGCATAAAGCCTCCACCCGCCAACCGGCTGAAAAAACAGCCCTCCATCAGCTCTAGGCCGTGTCGTTATTTTACAAGTAATCACTTAAAATTATTTAAATATTTTTATAAATTAAAAACAGTTAAACAATTTCGATAGATTATATAATTAACAACACAACCTCATCGTCTACTCTTCCTTCAGTTGCCTCCCCATGAGGGCCTGCACCGCTTCGCGGGGCGCGAAGCCTTCATAGAGTACGCTGTACATCGTGCCGGTCACGGGCATGTCCACACCGAGGCGCTGCGCCAGCCGGTACACGGCCTGCGTGGTTTTGACCCCTTCAGCCACCATACTCATGGATGAGGCGATGTCTTCCAGGCTCTCCCCTGCCCCAAGGCGCAGCCCGACCTGACGGTTGCGGGACAAGTCACCCGAACAGGTGAGCATGAGATCCCCAAGCCCGGAAAGGCCCATGAAGGTCGACGCCCGCGCACCGAGCGCCACACCGAGGCGGCTGGTTTCCGCAAGGCCGCGCGTGACCAGCGCTGCCCGCGCATTCAGCCCAAAACCGAGGCCGTCGCTGAGGCCCGCTGCAATGGCGATGACGTTTTTGATCGCGCCGCCAAGCTCCACGCCCGGCACGTCCGTGCTCGAATAGGCTCGGAACCACGGCGTGGCGAACACTTCCCGCAGCCGTGCCCCAAGCCGCTCGTCGCGGCAGCCGAGCACCACCGCCGTGGGCTTGCAGCTCGCCACCTCAAGGGCGAACGAAGGCCCGGAAAGGACGGCGTAACGGTCTGCGAATCCGGGCAGCTCTTCCCGAACCATGTGCTCCGCCGTAACCAATTCGGAAACCTCAATGCCTTTTGCCGTATTGACGAGGACGCAGCCCGGAGGCACAACGCCCGCCAACCGGCGAAGCGTCCCCCGCATGGCCTGGCAGGGAACCGACAGGACGAGGATGGAGATGCCCGCCAGCGCTTCCGCCTGTTCCGGGCCGCCGGTATCCCCGGCCACAGCCCGGATGCCCGGATGCAGCGGCACGCCCCGCAGGTAGCGCGGATTCTCATGATGCGCGTTGATGTGCGCGGCCTGCGCCGCATCCCGCACCAGCAGCGCCACGGAATGCCCGGCATGGGCCAATAAATGGGCCAGCGCCGTACCCCAGCTCCCGCCGCCGAGAACCGCTATCGAAGTTTTGCCCGACATATCACCCTCCCGTGGAAAAATCGGTGGAAAACCGCCGGAACGGGCCGCTTGCTCCGGCTTGCGGCCCGGACGGATTCAACATACAATGCCCGCTATCGTTTCCTAAAATCACCCAATGAGGCTTTTCCTATGTATCGCAATACAAAAAATGTTCCTCACTATGTGTTTGGGCGGGGCTCCCTGGCCCAGCTCGGCGACTTGCTGAAACCCCGCCGCGAAGCCGTGGACGGCCCGGTCGTCTATTTCGTCGACCACTTCTTCCGCGATCATGAGCTGATCGGCCGTCTGCCTATGGAAAAGGGCGACCAGCTCCATTTCGTCGACTCCAGTTCCGAGCCGGAAGTCACCCGCATCGACGCCTTCAAGGAAGCCGTATCCGCCGCCGACAGCCGCATCCCCTGCTGCGTCGTGGGCATCGGCGGGGGCAACGCCCTCGACACCGCCAAGGCCGTCGCCAACCTCCTCACCAACCCCGGCAAGGCCGAAGACTATCAGGGCTGGGAGCTCGTCAAGAATCCCGCCGTCTACAAGATCGGCATCCCGACCCTTTCCGGCACGGGTTCCGAGTGTTCCCGCACCTGTGTCCTTACCAATATCCCCAAAAATCTCAAACTGGGCATGAACAGCGACTACACGGTCTATGATCAGCTCCTGCTCGATCCCGACCTGCTCGCCACCGTTCCCCGCAACCAGTATTTCTACACCGGCATCGATACGTTCATGCACTGCATCGAGTCGCTCCAAGGCAGCTACCGCAACGCCATCATCGACGCCTTCTCCGTGCGCGCCGTGCAGCTCTGCGAGGAAATTTTCCTTTCCGACGACATGATGAGCGAAGAAAACCGCGAAAAGATGATGATCGCCTCCTACATCGGCGGGATGGCCGCCGGGAACGTGGGCGTCATCCATCCCTTCTCCGCCGGGCTCGGCGTCGTCCTGCATGTGGCCCACGGCCTCGGCAACTGCCTCGCCCTGAACGTCCTTGGGGACATCTACCCCAAAGAATACAAGCAGTTCCGCACCATGATCGAACGGCAGGGCGTCAGCCTGCCCACCGGCATCTGCAAGGATCTCACCGAAGAGCAGTACGACGGCCTCTATCGCGGCTGCATCGTCCACGAAAAGCCCCTCACCAACGCCCTCGGCCCCGGCTTCAAGCAGATCCTTACCAAGGAAAACCTCATCGAACGCTACAAGAGCATCTAGCGGGGCGCCTCCGGCTGGCCCCGCAAGGGGCCGGCCCCTACGACAGAGGCATGGAGGCCCCTGCCGCAGCGCCAATTGTCCCGATAAACATGAGGGAACCCGAAACGGCCGTACCGCTTCGGGTTCCGCACTGGGCAGCCAGAGACAGGACATCTTATGGACATCAAAGTGAATTTCAGCGGACGTGCGATCAAGTACACCGAAGAAGAGATCGCTGTGGTCGTGGAAGCCATGCGGAACGCGGAACCGCTGACGCAGGGCAAGCATCTGCAAGCCTTCCAGAAGGCGTTCGGCGAATACATCGGGGCCGAGCATTGCTTTGCGGTGATGAACGGCGTGTCCGCGCTTGAGCTTTCCGCGCAGCTCTGCAACTTCAAGCCTGGCGATGAAGTCGTCATCCCTTCGCACACCTTCACCGCCTCGGCCTACCCCTATGCCAAGAAGGGCGCGAAGCTCGTCTGGGCGGACGTCGATCCCGTCACGCACGTGGTCAATGCCGAAACCATCGAAAAGTGCATCACGCCCAGAACGAAAGCCATCGTCGTCGTGCACCTGTACGGCTACGTGGCGGACATGCCCGCGATCATGGAAGTGGCGAAGCGGCACAACGTGCTCGTCATCGAGGACGCGGCCCAGTCCATCGGCGCGGACGTCGGCGGCATCAAGTCCGGCGCGTGGGGCGACATGGCGATCTTTTCGTTCCATTCCCACAAGAACCTCACCACGCTCGGCGAGGGCGGCATGCTGGTCGTCAAAGACCCGAAGCTCGCCGCGCTGGTTCCCGCCCTGCGCCACAACGGGCACTGCGGCTACCCGGAACCCCGGCCCAACTACTGGACGCCGGCGATGGGCAATGTGGACATGCCCATGCTCGACGGCGACATGCTCTGGCCGAACAACTACTGCCTCGGCGAAATCGAGTGCGCCCTCGGCGTCAAGATGCTTGAGCGCATCGACCGGATCAACGCCGAAAAGCGCGCCCGTGCCATCCGTTTCATCGACGCGCTCAAGGATTACCCCGAACTGGAATTCCTCCGCGAAGACACCACCCGCCATAATTACCACCTGCTCGTGGGCTGCATGAAAAACGGCAAGCGCGACGCCTTCATGCACGCCATTTCCGAAGAAAAGGGCATCAAGTGCGTGGTGCAGTACATCCCGCTCGACCGTTACGATTTCTACAAGAAGATCGGGCTTGGGGAAGCCGACTGCCCCAACGCCGACGCCTTTTTCGACGGCCAGATCTCCTTCCCCTTCCAGCACTGGCTCAGCGAAGAGGACTTCGCCTACATGCTGAAGTCCACCCGCGAAGTGTTGGAAGGCTTGAGGTAGGAAGAGGGATTGCGAGAAGATTGGAGGGGGCGGGAGGGCCTTTCTGAAGAAAGCCCCTCCCGCCCCCTCCAAACCTCCCCCACCCTCCCCAAAGACGTTCACAAATGGACCCATACGTGGTTGCGTCTTCGCAACGGGCTGTTCTTTAACGCAAGTTCCCCGACTGTTCCCTTTTCCTTTTTGCCGGCCTTCACGGGGGACGCCCGCCGGATTGCCGCGGTGCGCTTCGCTTGAAACGCCGTTTCGTCCGAAGCGCATCACGGCGGACTCAAAGGGTTCGGGGGCATCATGCCCCCCTGTAGGGGCCAAGGGGCGACGCCCGCCTTGCCGCCGGAGGTATTTTCCCATGACAGAAACGCGACGCTGCATCGTCATCCCGGCCATCAAGAAAAACGCGGTCATCCCAGACCAGCTCGTCAAACGCCTCGCGGGGGTCACGCTGATCCAGCGGGCCATCGACACGGCGCGCGGCGTCGTCCCGGCGCACGACGTCGTGGTCGTCACGGACAGCCAGGAAATCAGCCTGATCTGCGAACGCAACGGCGTACGCGCCCACTACAACGCCGGGCTGCGCTTCACCTCGCTGGACATCATCACGGAGATGAAATCCATCCTCCGCGAACTGGGCAACGATTACGGGCACATCATCATCTATCGGGCAAGCTGCCCCCTGTTGACGTGGGTGGACATCGACGACGCCTACAAGACATTCGTCGAAAACGAGGCCGACTGCCTCGTCACCGTCAAAAGCGTCCGGCACCGCATCTGGGAAGTCCATCAGGGGCGGCTGGAATCCTTCATGTCCGAAGACGAATCCGAACTGGTGGTCGAGAGCAAGGCCCTCATCATCGTCAAAAGCGACGCGCTGGAAGGCGGCACCATCCGGCAGGCCGTACCGTATTTCCTCAATGACCGGGCGATGGAGATCAACAGCTATCAGGACTGGTGGCTGTGCGAACGCCTTCTGAAGCAGCGCCGCGTGGTGTTCGTGGTCGCGGGCTATCCCGCCATCGGCATGGGGCACGTCTTCCGTTCGCTCATGCTGGCCCACGAGATCGCCAACCATAAGGTCTTTTTCGTCTGCACCAAAGAAAGCGAACTCGCCGCCTCCAACATCGCCGCACGCGATTACAAGACCGTCATCCAGCGGGGCGAACTGTGGGAAGACGTGCTTGCGCTCGAACCCGATCTTGTGATCAACGACATGCTGGACACGCCCCGCGAATATATGGAGCACCTCAAGGCCGCGAACATCCCCGTGGTCAACTTCGAGGACGAGGGGCCCGGTTCGGTGTTGGCCGATCAGGTGGTCAACGCCCTGTATGAAGAGCCCCAAAACGGAGCGGACGGCAAGCAGCCGGAGCGCTTTCTCTATGGGCACAAGTATTTCTGCCTGCGCGACGAGTTTTTGCAGGCGGAGCAGAATGTGTTCCGCCCGGCCCCGAAATGCGTCCTCATCACCTTCGGCGGTACGGATATGCCCGACTACACCCGGCAGACGCTGGATGCCGTCGAGCCGCTCTGCCGGGAACGGGGCATCGCCATCCGGGTCGTGACCGGGCCGGGCTACGCGCACCGCGACGAGCTGGCCAGGCACATCAAGGCCCTCGGCAACCCGCTGCTCCGCTTCGAGTACGCCACCAACATCATGTCGCGCATGATGGAAGGCGTGGATCTCGCCGTCTGTTCCGCCGGGCGCACCGTCTATGAACTCGCCCACATGCACATCCCAAGCATCGTTCTGGCGCAGCATGAGCGCGAGGCGCGGCACACCTTCGCCCGCGCGGATCACGGATTCGCCTACATGGGCATCATGCGGAAATTCAACGCCGGACGCCTCCGCAAAACCTTTATGGAGCTCATCGACGAACCCGAACGCCGCAGCATCCTGTATCAGCGCCAGTCCCGCATCCATTTTGAAAAAAACAAGGCCAAGGTCGTCAGCGGCATCCTGAAGCTCTTGAAGAAAGAAAAAGAAAACTGAAGGCAGGGCGAAGGAACAGGGCCAAAGGCGGGGCAAACGGGCTCTCACGCCATTGCTGATACATCCCCCGGCTGGTACGAAGAAAGGACACTCCCCGCCGTGCCCCCGACAACCTTCGGTGACCGGCAACACTCCCGGACAGGGATTCGATAAAACCAAAGGCTGTGTTATAGAAAATGGTTGATGCTTTTTTCCTTGAAGTTCCAAAGGGATAACCGGCAAAATGCCGTGGCCGTGGATCCCGCCAAGGGGAAAACCGGATAAAAAGGCCGTATTTTCACCGCACTGTGGAGATGAAACAACCACAAACTCTAACAGAGCCAAACCAAAAGTCTTAGGAAGATGAATGGAGGGGATCCGGGGGGGAGAAGGAAGCCCTTCTCCAGAAGGGTTCCTTCTCCCCTCCCCCGATTCCCCTTCCCTCCCACCCCAAAGGATACAGCCATGAAAACCGTCATCGTCATTCAGGCACGGCTGGGATCAAGCCGCCTGCCCTGCAAAACCTTGCTGAACCTGCACGGCCTGCCCGTCATCGACTGGGTGGTGGGGCGTTGCGCACGCTCGGAACTGGCCGACGATCTGGTCGTCGCCCTGCCCGACACCCGGCGCGACGAAGTGCTTGCCCGCCACTTGCGGGCGCAGGGCGTCAACATCTTCCGGGGATCGGAACAAGACGTGCTCTCGCGCATGCACGGGGCCGCCGCCGCGCACGGTGCGGATCTCGTAGTCCGCGTGTGTGCCGACAACCCGCTGATCTGGGGCGGGGAAATCGACAACCTGATCCGCTTCTACCAGCGCGAACATGCCGCCGGGAACTGCGATTACGCCTACAACCACATCCCGCGCAACAACCTCTACCCGGACGGCCTCGGCGCGGAAATCGTCTCCTTCGAGCTGTTCACCAAAGCCATGAACGAGGCCACCCTGCCCGCCCACCGTGAGCACTGCCTCTCGTATATCGTGGACAACCCGGAGCTGTTCGCCATCCGCACCTTCGACCCGCTCGATCCGGCCCTGCACCATCCTGAAATGAAGCTCGACATGGACACCGCCGACGACTTCATCAACCTCGCCCTGCGCGACATCCGCCCGGACATCACGCCCCGCGAAATCGTGGAGCTGTTCCGATGAAAAGCGCCCTGTTCATCATCCTGCTGGCAGGCTGGGTCGTCTGGGGCTTTCGATGGATGATCGGCAAAAACCGGCGCTCCGTGCCGAGCTGATGCCCCGACGCCCACGCCCTCGGTCAGGGGGCGCACGACGAAAACAAAAAGGAAACGCCGCCCGATCAGCCCTCAAGCTGACATGGCGTATCCTGCGCCGCTTCACTCCGCTTCCCCCCCTTCCGCCGCTCCGGCAAACAACAGCGGGTTGGGGGACCCCCCTTTGAAGGAACATACGGGAGGCGGGAACGCCCTTTTCAGAAGGTTCTGTTATAGCAGTGGATTCATCTCCACGGTACGATGAAAAGACAGCCTTTTCCTCCGGTTTTCCCCTTGGCGGGATCCACGGTCAAGGCATTTTTCCGGTTATCCCTTTGGAGTTTCAAGGAAAAAAGCATCTGCCATTTTCTATGGCATAGCCTTTCCAGAAAGCGTTCCCGTCCCCCTCACTTTGCCTACCACTCCACCACAACCCTTACCTGCTGCCCGGCCTTGTTGGTGAACAGCAGATAGCCTTCCCTGTGCCCGAACAGATACACGTCGCGGGTGATCTCCACGTCCTTGCGGCAATATTCGGCGATGGAGGCAAGGTTGCCTTCCTTCCACCATTGCAGCGCCTGCATCCCGTCCGCGCTCTTGGGGGCGTTCAGGGTGGCACGGGCCAGATTATCCAGCGAAACACGGTAGGAAAGCCGCTTTTTGACCTCCACAAGCATGTCCAGCGTGGGCAGGGAACGCAGATCGTACCCGGCGAACGGCTGCAATACCGCGTAGTCGAAGCGCGACGAGTTGAACCCGATGACCAATTCAGCCTCCCTCAGGCGCTCGAACATGGCCGGGAGATCTTCCTGCTCGTATTCGGTGAAGCAGTCGCCCCTGGAGTCGTACAGAACCGCCACGCTGACGCCCATGCGATCCGCCCGGTGCCAGCCGCCCACCTCGGCCGCCGAACGCCGGGTTTCCACGTCGAGCACCATAAACCGCTCAGGAAGCGGCGCAACGATACGCTCAGAACTTCCCGCCGCCGGGCCTCCCAATTCAATATCCGCCGCCATAACGGTCTTCTCCTTCGGCTGTTCCGATTCCAGCCCGCTCACAACCATATCCCCGCCCGGAGCGGGGGCCTCCATGATCCGCTCCAACAAAAACAACGCCCCCGCCTTGTCGATGGGCCGGTTTCCCGATCCGCACTTCGGCGAGTGTACGCAAGACGGACAGCCGAGCTCGCAGGGGCAGCGCAGCAACAAATCCCGCACCGCCGCGAACAATTCCGCAAGGCGCGGGAAAGCCGAACGGCACAGCCCAGCGCCGCCGGGCAGCCCATCATACACGAAAACGGCGGGCATGCCGAGCTGGGCGTGCATGGGTGTGGAAATGCCGCCGAAATCATTGCGATCCGCCATGACCATCAGCGGCATGAGCCCTATACCCGCATGTTCCAGCGCATGGATGGAACCCATGAAGTGCATGAGGCCGTCCTCAGTGGCCCGGCGCGGGCCGTCCGGCACGCAAAACCACAAGCCCTCCGTCTCGAAAACCAACGGGGGCAGATCCAGCGGCACGACGCAGATCAGCCGGTTGTCGGCAACGGAGCGCTGTTCGTAGCCGGTGATGGTTTCCGTGACCCGGAGCCGCCCGAACGCAACGGGCGCACCAAACGCCGAGCCCGAAGCCTTCACTTCAATGATGGCGGTTTCCTTGTGGCTCCTGACCCGAGTATGCCAGTTTACCCGCTGCTGCGGCACTTCGCAGCGGACAACCCGCTCCGCCATATCAAGGCTTTTGACCACATACGTCTTCCCCCGATGCAGATAGACCGCGCCGGGGTGCGTCTCCTTGTACGCCTGATGCCCGTCCACGCTGCCGATGGGCTTGCCCTCGGCGTCCACAATGGTGCACGACGCGCCACACCCCCGCAGATCCACATGCCGCTGCGGGCGCTTGCGGGCCGCCACCCATTCCCTGCCGTCCGCCGACTTGAGGAGTAGCCCCTCCCTTTCCAGCTCCCGCAACGCCGCCTGAGCGCCCTCGCCACTCAGCCACGGATCGCCGCAAGCCAAAGGCAGTTCCGCCGCCGCGCACTCAAGGTGCCGTTTGACGATGACTTCGTTGTCGGGATTGATGACCGCCCGTTCCGGCTCACGCCCGAAAAACGCCTCAGGCTGGTGGATGAAATACTGATCCAGCGCGTCCTCGCCCGCGACGAGCAGCACCGCGGATTCCTGCCCGGCCCGCCCCACGCGGCCGCCCCGCTGCATGGTCGAAATGACCGTGCCCGGATACCCTACAAGGATACACACGTCGAGGCTGCCGATATCGATCCCCAGTTCCAGCGCGCTGGTCGTGACCACGGCAAGCAGTTGCCCGTCGCTCATGCGGGCTTCGATCTCGCGCCGTTCCTCAGGCAAAAAACCCGCCCGGTACGCGCTGATGCGGCCCGCGTAGCTTCCGGCCTTGTCAGCGGCCCACAGCGCGATGAGTTCCGTCATGCGCCTTGAACGGCAGTACACGATAGTCCGCAGCCCCCGCGCCAGCGCCGCCTTCAGAAGCGCGATGGCGGTTGTGGAAGGGCTGTCTTCCGGGTCGATGAACACCATATGCCGCCTGCCCGTCGGCGCGCCCGATTCGCGGATGACGGGGATGTCCGCCGATTCATGGAAGGCGCCGGGCGTTTCCGCCCCCTGTGCGGCAGGCTCAGGGGAAGGCAAAGGGGCAACCGGAGGGGAAGCGGGGCAGGCATCCTTTTGGGAAGGCCCCTTTTCCCGCACCAACACCCTGCCCAGCAGATTGCCCGCCAGTTCCTCCGGATTGCCGACCGTCGCCGTGCAGAAAACAAAATTGGGGCGGGCGGCGTAGCGGGCGCAGATCCGGTTCAGACGGCGGAAAAGCTGGCTGATGTGCGATCCGAACACGCCGCGATAGGTATGCGCCTCGTCCACGACCACCAGCGAAAGCGACGCGAGAAACGTCGTCCATTGCTCATGGAAGGGCAAAATCGCCAGATGCAGCATTTCGGGGTTGGTAATCAGGACATTGGGCGGGTTCCTGCGGATCTTGCGCCGGAAATGATCGGTCGTATCGCCGTCATAGATGGCGATGGACGGCCTCGCCGCTTCGGGCCAATGCCCGGTCAGCTCCCCAAACGCGGCAAGCTGATCCTGCGCCAGCGCTTTCAGCGGGAACAGCATCAGCGCGCGGCTGTCCGGGTTCTGCAAGCATTTTTCCAGTATCGGAAGGCTGTAGCACAACGTCTTGCCGCTGGCGGTGGGCGTGGCGACGACCACGTCGCGCCCGGCGCGGACAATATCCGCCGTCAGCGCCTGATGGCTGTAGAGCGAAGCTATCCCCCGCTCGCGCAGCACCTCCGCAATGGCGCGGGGCCACGGGCGGCGCGTCTCGCCATAGCGGGCCTCACGCGCGGGCAGCACCCTATGGTGCGTCACCTGCCGCGCGAACCGCTCGGACGCCAGCAGCGACCGGATGTAATCAGCCACGTTGTTTTGCATAGGGCAGCTTTATTTTGAAAGTGGAGAGAGGCAGTTGGGGAAGGGAGGGAAAACTTTTCTGAAGAAAAGCTTTTCCCTCCCTTCCCCAAACCCCATCCCTCCCTTTCCAAAGACTTTTGTGCTTATCGAATCCCTGTTCGGAAGTTGTACCGAATAATTTTGAACTATGAATCAAACTCTGTTACGGATGGTTGTTTTATTTGGCTCCGTCATAGCACATGGTTGTTTTTCTTTAATAACATACTGAAATATATGCTTTTCAAACTTTTCCACCGGCAGGCTCTGTGATTGGGGGATTTTATTGGTTATTTATTTGGAATTTCAAGGAAATAAAGCATCAACCGTTTTCTATGACACAGCCTTTTATCTCTATAATATATTGAAAATATATATTTTTATCTAGTTTTTTTCTGTGACAGACTCTATGGCTGCGGCATTTTATTGGTTATTTCCTTGGAATTTCCAAAAAATAAAGTATCAACCATTTCCGAGGCATTCACACTTTAAACGAAAGCTATATTTAACTATATGAAATTTAAAATATTTTTAAACACATCGAAAAGGTGAATGTCTCCCATTTCCCATGACAGAGCCTGAATGAATCAGGCCCTGTCATGGCATGTGTCCGTTTTACCGCTATCGTATGGTAACAACACGGATTTTTTCTCCAACTTTTCCGCCGATGGGCTCCACGGTTGGGGGATTTTATTGGCTATTCCTTTGGAATTTCAAAGGCTCTGTTATGGTATACGGTTGTTTCATCTCCACAGTGAGGTGAACAATACGGCCTTTTTTCCAGTTTTCCCCCTAGCGGGATCCACGGCTAAGGCATTTTGCCGGTTATCCCTTTAGAGCTTCAAGGAAAAAAGCATCAACCAGTTTCTACAACACAGCCATTTCCAAAAAACATCAACCAGTTCCTACGACACGGCCATAAAAGAAAGAGGGCTGCTTTCAAAGTGGATATGCTCAAAAAACATTCTGCCAAAAAAGGATTTGCCTTTCTACAGTAGCCGCCGGGGGACGAATGCCAAGGGCCAGCCGCACAAGCCGCCCGTCACGCCATTGACCCTTGCGAAAGTCTTTGGAAGGGGTGGGGGAGGTTTGGAGGGGGCGGGGGAAGCTTTTCTCCAGAAAAGTTCCCCCGCCCCCTCCAAGTCTTACTCCCCAGCCTTCACAACCCTGGCGGGCACCCCGGCGACGACGGCCTTTGCAGGCACATCGCGGACGACGACGGAACCGGCGGCGACTATGGCCCCGTCCCCGATGGCCACGCCCTTGAGGATAAGGGAATTCATGCCGATCCAGACGTTCGCGCCGATGGATACGCCGCGATCCAGCTCAAAGGCCGGTTCGATGTGCCGCGTCTCGGCAGGCCAGTGCGCGTGGAAATCGGAATCCGTGATCACGCAGTTCGGGCCCACCATCGTATCCTTGCCGATGGAAATGGTGCATGAGCGCGCCGTGATCGCCGTGCCGCTGAGCTGGACGCCTTCCGCCAGCTCGATGCGGGCTGTAGGGGCATAGGTGCGGAGACGGACGGGCGCGTACAGCGTGGAGGCCGTGGCGCGCCGCGAGGAGGAAATCAGGCTGCACCCCGCGCCGAGGCGGATATGGCTGCCGGGCCAACGCCCAAGGATCACCGATCCGCACGCCGTAACGCCGGGCCCTACCTCAATGCCGAACAGCCGCGCCTTGAGCCGCAGGGCCAGCGTGCCCCAATCCTTCGACCAGCGGCGCTGCAACGTGATCGCGGCATAGGAAAGGATGTCCTGAGCCGAAAGTTTGCGCTCGATAGCCTTGCGGAGTTTGCCGATCATGCCTTGTTCCCGCCTTCGGACTGCGCCAACTGCCAGCGGCACAACCCGTTGAAAAGGTTTGTCTTGAGCATCTTGTCACCGCCGTGCAGCGCGTCGATCTTGGCTTGGAAGTTCGCCCGGTTGGTCTTCCCTGCGGAAGGGCATGGGTTCGACCAGACGGGCAGTTCCCAGCGCCGCGCCGCCTTGATGATGTCCGGCTTTTCCACAAGGAGCAGGGGCCGGATAACCTTCAGCGCCCCCTTGAAAAAGTCGTCGCACATGCCCATGCCCTCAACGCGCCCGTTCTGGACAAGATTCATAAAGAACGTCGTAACCAGATCGTCGGCGTTGTGCCCAAAGGCGAGATGGGTCAGCCCATACTGCTGGCATACCTCGAACAGCCGTGTGCGGCGCAGCATGGCACAGTAGAAACAGGCGGAATTGCGGCGGTTTTCCGGCGAGTGCCCGCGCGGGCCGTGATCCGTGACTTCGATGTGGCCCGCAACGCCGTGTTTCGCCAGATACTCGACGAGCGGCGCGTGGTTTTCCGCATCAAAGCCGGGATTCAGATGAATCGCCATGATGTCGAACCGGAACGGCACGATGCGCTGGCGCCGCCGGAGCACTTCCAGCAGCACCCAACTGTCCACGCCGCCCGAAACGGCGACCCCGACCTTTGCGCCGGGGCCGACCATCCCGGTGCGCTGCATGGCCTTTCCCGCGCTTTTGACGCAGACCTGCTGCGCGTAGGAGAGCTTTTCTTTCGGCATCAGGACAACCGCATCTTGAAGTCTTCGTAGCCGAATTCCCGGACAAGGCGCGTCCCGTCGGTTTCCGGGTTCCAGCGCACGATGGAGGGCAGGCGCAGGCCGTTGAAGGTCGTGGTCTTCACCATGCTGTAAATCGCCATGTCCGTAAAGACCAGCCTGTCCCCGGCCTTGAGCGGCTCGTCGAAACTGTATTCTCCGATCACGTCCCCCGCGAGGCAGGACTTGCCCGCAAGACGGCAATTCCAACGCTTCCCGCCGGGTTCGCCGGAGCCGATGACCATCGGGCGGTACGGCATTTCCAGAACGTCCGGCATATGCGTCGCCGCCGAAGTGTCCAGAATCGCCACGGGCATATCCGCCCGCACCACGTCGAGCACGGTGGACACCAGCACGCCCGCGTTCAGGGCCACGGCTTCGCCGGGCTCAAGATAGACCTGCACCCCGTAGCGGTCGCGTACCCGCTCGATACATTTGCAGAGCAGGTCGATGTCGTAGCCCTCTTTGGTGATGTGGTGGCCTCCGCCGAAGTTCATCCACTTGAGGCCCTTCAAATACCGCCCGAACTTCATTTCAAACGCCTTGAGCGTCCGATCCAGCGCGTCCGCGCCCTGTTCGCACAGGGTATGGAAATGCAGCCCCGAAAGCCCCTTGAGGCCGGGAGGCGGCGTCTGGGCGGGGCAGCCCCCGGCGGACGCGAAGCGCTCGAATTCCCGCAGCCGCACACCGAGCCGGGAGCCAGGAGCGCAGGGATCGTACATGGGCACCGCGCCCTCGGAGTGCTCCGGGTTGACCCGGATGCCGCACTCAATAGGCGTCGCGCGCCCGGCGTTCTTGGCTTCGACCATGCCCTTGAAGCGTTCCCACTGCGCGAATGAATTGAACAGGATATGGTCAACCGTTTCGAGCAACTCCGTCATGTCAGCTTCCGAGTAGCCCGCCGCGAACGCATGGACTTCGCCGCCGAAGCATTCCCGGGCAAGCCGGGCTTCGTCGGGTGAGCTGGCGCAGCAGCCGTACAGCGCGCCTTCCCCGCTGCGGGAGATGATCGGGAAGACGTCCCACATGGCGAAGCATTTCAGGGCCATCAGGATCTTCGCGCCCGTGCGCCGCTGCACTTCGTCCAGAACCGCCACGTTTGAGCGCAGTTTCGCCTCGTCCACAACAAAGCTCGGCGACGGGAACCGCTCCGGCTTCAACTGTTCAAGATAGGTTTTAGTCATAGGAAGTAAGGGAAAAAGGTATCAGGGGAGGGGAGGAGGAAACTTTCTGGAGAAAGTTTCCTCCTCCCCTCCCCCGAACCCCCTCCTCTCCTCCTTCAAAGACTTTCGACCTTATCGAATCCCTGCCCGGAAACTTTCCCGGCGGGCCTTGAGGGAGAAAAGAAAGAGGGTTCTTTTGATGAAATACCGGGGGACACATCAATAAGGGCCAGACGACAAGCCGCCCGGCCCGGCATCGACCTTTACAAAAGTCTTTGGAAGGGGTGGGGGAGGTTTGGAGGGGGCGGGGGAAGCTTTTCTTCAGAAAAGTTCCCCCGCCCCCTCCAAGTCTTTCTCAATCAGCCTTCCAATTCCAAACTACTCCTGCACGACCCAGGGGAGGCCGCGGAGGTTGAGCTGCTCCATGAACGGATCGGGATCGAGCTGCTCCATGTTCCAGACGCCGGGCTGCATCCACTTGCCGGTCACCATCATCATGGCGCCGATCATGGCGGGCACGCCGGTGGTGTAGGAAATGGCCTGGCTGCCGACTTCGGCGTAGCAGGCTTCGTGATCGCAGATGTTGTAGATGTAGGCGGACTTTTCCTTGCCGTCCTTCACGCCCTTCATCACGCAGCCGATGCAGGTCTTGCCCTTGGTCAGCGGGCCGAGGGAGGCCGGATCGGGCAGGAGCTTGCCGAGGAACTGGATGGGCACGATCTGCTGGCCCTGGAACTCCACAGGCTCGATGCCGGTCATGCCGACATTGCCGAGCACCTTGAGGTGGTTCAGATAGTTCTCGGAGAAAGTCATCCAGAAACGGGCGCGGCGGATGCCCTTGAGGTTCTGGACAAGGGACTCAAGCTCCTCGTGATACATGAGGAAACACTTCTTGGGCCCGATGCCGCCCGGAAAATCGTAGGTCATGGACCACGAAAGCGGATCGGTTTCCACCCATTCGCCGCGTTCCCAGTAACGGCCCTTGGCGGTCACTTCGCGGATGTTGATTTCCGGGTTGAAGTTCGTGGCGAAAGGCTGCCCGTGGTCGCCCGCGTTGCAGTCGATGATGTCGAGGACGTGGATCTCGTCGAACAGGTGCTTCTGGGCATAGGCCGCGAACACGTTGGTCACGCCGGGGTCAAAGCCGCTGCCGAGCAGGGCCATCAGGCCGGCGTCCTTGAACTTCTGCTGATAGGCCCACTGCCATTTGTATTCAAATTTCGCCACATCCAGCGGCTCGTAGTTGGCGGTGTCCATGTAGTGGACGCCCGCTTCAAGGCAGGCATCCATGATGGTGAGATCCTGATACGGCAGGGCCACGTTGATCACCATGACGGGCTTGTAACGCTTGATCAGCGCCACCAGTTCGGGCACGTCGTCGGCGTTCACGCGCGCCGTCTCGATGATGCGGCCCGTGCGCTCCTTGATGCTCGCGGCAATGGCGTCGCACTTGGAAACCGTACGGCTCGCCAGCATGATCTCGGTGAAAACTTCGGAATTCTGCGCGCACTTGTGCGCCACAACGCTGCCGACGCCGCCCGCGCCGATGATAAGAACTCGTGCCATTCTTTTCTCCTTTTTCCGGGGGCTCTGCCCCGGCCCCTGCAAGGGACTCAATCCCTTGGCCCGGCTTGATGGTCAATCACCGTCTCCCGTTTTCGGGAAACAGCATCAATCATATGCTCCGAACACCCCGGCACGGCATACGGCGGCAATGCCGCCGCCCATCCATGACCGAGGGGGTCCGGGGGGAATCATTCCCCCCGGACAGGGGGTCAAGGGGGGCGGTAGCCCCCTTGCCGCCGGAGGCATTCTACCGCTCGAAGTAGGTATAGCCGCGCAAACCGTCTTCAAAGGTTTGCAGGATCTTGTAACGCTCCGAGGGAGTGATGCGCTTTTCGCGCACGGCCCGCTCGGCGGCTTCACGGAGATCCTCAAGGATGCGCCGGGGATCGTATTCCACATAGTCGAGGATGTCGGCTACGGAGTCGCCCCGGATCTCGCGGACGAACTGGTAAGAGCCGTCCTCACTGATGCGGATGGACACGACGTTGGTGTCACCGAGCAGGTTGTGCAGGTCGCCGAGGGTTTCCTGATACGCCCCCACAAGGAACACGCCGAGATAATATTCATCGCCGTCCACAAGGGGATGCAGATCGAGGGAGGCGCGCATCCCCTGCGGGTCAATGAACTTGTCGATGCGCCCGTCGCTGTCGCAGGTGATGTCCGAGATGACAGCCTTGCGGGACGGGAATTCCGTCAGGCGGTGCACCGGCATGACCGGGAAGAGCTGATCGATGGCCCACGCGTCGGGGAGCGACTGGAACACGCTGAAATTGCCGTAATAGATGTCGGCAAGCGTGCTGTCGATGTCCGCGAGCTCCTTGGGCGTGTGCTTGAGCTTTTCCTTTTCCTCGGAGATGCGGTTGATGATCGCCCAGAAGAACTTGTCCGCAAGCGTCCGCTGACGGAGCGTCACGCGCCCGGTGATGAACAGCTGGCGCATTTCGTCCCGGTAGTAGACGGCGTCGTTGTAGCACTCCTGAAGGTTGCGCACGGAAAGGCCCTGCAATACCTCACGGAGGTTGACCACCGGTTCCGGCACGTCTTCGGGCAGGACATCGGGGATGCTCTCGCCCGTTTCGGCGATGCTCACGTCGAGGATGTTGAACAGAAGGATGGAATAGTAGGCCACGGTTGCGCGGCCCGATTCCGTAACGATGTGCGGGTGTTCGATGCCCTGCTGGTCGAGGATGGTCATGACCGCTTCCACAACGTCGGTACAGTATTCATCCATCGAATAGTTGCGGCTGCTCACATAGTTGGTGTGCGAGCCGTCGTAGTCCACGGCGAGACCGCCGCCGAGGTCGAGATACCCCATTTTCGCGCCTTCCTGCACGAGGCCCGCATAGACGCGAGTGCTCTCCATGACGGCGGTGCGGATGTCGCGGATGTTGGGGACCTGCGAACCGAGGTGGTAGTGCAGGAGCTGGAGGCAGTCGAGCATGTCGTGCTGCTTCAGGGTGTCCACGATGTCCACCACCTGCGCCGTGGTCAGGCCGAAGGCGGAGCGTTCGCCGCAGGAACCGGCCCAGTGGCCGCTGCCCTTGGTGATGAGCTTGACGCGCACGCCGAGGAGCGGGCGCACGCCGAGCGCGGCGGAGCGTTCGAGGATAAGCTCCAGCTCGCCGGGCATTTCCATGACGAAAATGCACTTGAACCCCATGCGCACGGCGGAGAGGCCGAGGTCAATGAACTCCTCGTCCTTGTAGCCGTTGCAGATGAGGCAGGCTTCCGGGTCTTTGAGCTGGGAAATGGCGGAAATGAGTTCGGCCTTGGAGCCGACTTCGAGGCCGTGGTGAAAGCGCGAGCCGAACTGGGCGATCTTCTCGACCGTGTGCTGCTGCTGGTTCACCTTAATGGGGAAGACGCCGCGGTATTCGCCCTTGTAGCCGAGCGAGCCGATGGCCTTGCGGAACGACTCGTGCAGCAGGGTGATCTGCGAATCAAGAATGTTTTCAATGCGCAACAGAACCGGCATGTCGTAGCCGCGCTCGCGCATGCCCCGAATGACCTCAGGGACGCTGACGGCCACGCCCTTGCTGTCGCCGGAAGGATAAATCACGACATCGCCCTCGGGCGAAACGCCGAAGTAGCCGGCCCCCCAGTTGCGGATGCCGTACAGTTCGGTGGAATCTTCCACACTCCATTGCTGGAGAGTGCGCTTTATCGCCACGTAACGGAACCTCTCAAGGTAATCGGTTGAACAGGCGCGGGATCCCTGCCCCGTGACACAGCCATCGCAGCGCAATCCGAACCTACGCCCCCCATGTGGCCGCGGGGTGACATTTCCGCGCCGTTTGGCGGACAATGCGCTTCGGAAGGAAAACGCCCCGTTCCTCGGGAGAAAATCCGGGGGAACCGGGGCGTTTTGCGCGTACGAAAAACAGTCCAAATACGGATTGGAATATACCTTCAAAAAGACAATATTGTCAACAAGCCAGAGCACCGCCCCCCCATGCAGGGAGGCGCGCTTATGACTTGCCTTTCCAAATCGTTGGGCACAAAAGCCGTCCCCCCATGCGGGGGGAGCGTTCCCGCATGGGGTTCCGCCCCGCGCCCGGACGTCCCGCCCCACGCCGGGGCGTCCGGGCGCGGCATGATTGCGCGGCAAAAATATCTGTGCTAGGGGAAAGGTTTGGAATCAGCCGGACTTCCGCTTCGGCCGCTTCCGGAAGCGTCTTGTGTTTTCCTGTCCGGTTTTAGGTGCAGGTTTGACCACGCCCAACCTTCAGTGAGGAAAAAATGAAACGGATTGCTCTTCGTTGGCTCGGAGCCCTGCTGCTCTCCATCACCCTTGCCGCCCCCGCCATGGCCGCCGGCAAGCACCTCATCAACGGCATCGACGCCAACTATCCTCCGTTCGCCTACGTGGACGAAACCGGCAAGCCCGCCGGGTTCGACGTCGATTCCATGAACTGGATCGCCAAGAAGATGGGCTTTACCGTGGAACACAAGCCGATGGACTGGGACGGCATCATCCCCGCCCTGCTCGCCAAAAAGATCGACATGGTCTGTTCCGGCATGAGCATCAGCCCCGAACGCAAGGCTCAGGCCGACTTCTCCGAGCCTTACTGGACCATCCGCAAGATTTTCATCGCCAAGAAGGGCTCCAAGATTACCGAAGACCAGATCTACAACGGCAAGATCAAGCTCGGCGTCCAGCGCGGCACCAACGAGCATGACATGCTCCAGAAGGCGCAGGCCGAAAAGAAGTACAACTACCAGCTGCGTTTCTATGACTCCGGCCCCATGGCCATCGAAGACCTGCTGAACGGTCGCATCGACGCCATCGGCCTCGACGCCGCCCCCGCCGAAGACGCCATGCGCAAGGGCAAGCCCGTGCAGGAAGTGGCCGTGTTCGGTTCCGACGAGTTCGGCGTAGCCATCCGTAAGGGCGATGCCGAAACCATGAAGCTCGTCAACGAAGGCTACAAGCTCCTCAAGGCCGATCCCTACTGGAAGGAACTCCAGGCCAAGTATCTCGGCAGCAAGTAATGACGCTCACGCCGGGGGCCATGCGGCCCCCGGCGTTTTCGACGCGCTTACGCAAGACCGGCGACGCGGCCTCCCTCCGCCGTCGCCGCCTTGTTGTCAGGGCTTCCCTCTTCGGGAAGACTGGCGTATGCTGGAACGCTTTTCGCGGAGCGGGCGCGGCCTTCGGCATCCGCCCAGGCCCTCCGGTTCCGGGCGCGTCGGGCGCGCAGGCGCTCCGCCGCCCGCCCAGGGAGCCTTTCCTTGAAAGGCTCCGCGCACCAAAGCCGTTCAGCCGGAAAACGCCGTTTTCGGCGGAATCCAGGCCGCATTGCGGCGCGCCGGGCACAGGCTCGGCGTTCGGGCATTCCCATTTGGGAACGCTTTGACCCTCAACCCCCATTCCGTGAGTCGAGATGCTGGAAATAGTGGACAAAATCCCGGTTATTCTCAACGCATTGCCCTACATCCTTCAGGGCGGCGTCGTAACCCTCATCACCGTCATCGGATCTCTGGCGCTTGGGTTCTGCATCGGCCTTCCCCTCGCCGTGCTGCAAGTGTACGGCCCTTCGTTCATCCGCCGCCTCATCGGGGTCTACGTGTGGTTCTTCCGGGGAATGCCCATCCTGCTCCTGCTGTTCCTGTTCTATTTCGGACTGTTCGAGGTCATCGGCCTGAACCTGTCCACCATCACGGCATCCTGCCTCGTCCTCGGCATGGCGAGCGCGGCCTACCAGTCCCAGATTTTCCGCGGCTCCATCGAGACGCTCCCGGTGGGCCAGTTCCGCGCGGCCCGCGCCCTCGGCATGAACGACGGGCAGGCCATCCGGCATATCGTCCTTCCGCAGGCCCTGCGCCTGTCCATCCCCGGCTGGTCTAACGAATTTTCCATCCTGCTCAAGGACTCGGCCCTGTGCTTCGTCCTAGGAACCCCGGAAATCATGGCCCGCACCCACTTCGTGGCCTCGCGGACTTATGAGCACCTGCCGCTCTACATCACGGCAGGCCTGTTGTACTTCGGCATCACCCTTGTGGGCGTGCACCTCCTCCGCGTGCTGGAACGCAAGGTCCATATTCCCGGTTACGCCGTCAGCGGCTCCATGTGAGGCACGTCACCATGAACACTACCCCTATCCTGCGCGCCACCAACATCGTCAAGAAGCTCGGCGGCAAAACGATCCTCAACGACGTGTCCCTTGACGTGCACAAAGGCGACGTGAAAGTGGTCATCGGCCCTTCCGGCGCCGGCAAAAGCACGTTCCTCCAGTGCCTCAACTACCTCCTGCCCCCGGACTCCGGCGACATCTGGCTTGAGGGGAAGAAGGTCAACGCCCGCGACACAAGGGAACTGTGCGCCCTGCGGCAGCAGGTCGGCATGATCTTTCAGGATTTCAACCTGTTTGATCACCTTACCGCCGAAGAGAACGTCTCCATCGCCCTGCGCAAGGTCATGGGTTTCAGCAAGGCGGAAGCCCGCAGCCGCGCCCTGACCGAACTCAGCCGCGTGGGGCTCGCCAAGCGCGCCGCGCTTTACCCCGCCCAGCTCTCCGGCGGGCAGAAGCAGCGCGTCGCCATCGCCCGCGCCCTCGCCATGGACCCCAAGGTCATGCTCCTCGACGAGCCGACCTCAGCCCTCGACCCTGAACTTGTCGGCGAAGTGCTCTCGGTCATCCGCGACCTCGCGGATGGCGGCATGACCATGATCATGGCCACGCACCAGATGGATTTCGCCCGCGCCCTCGCCACGGACATCCTGTTCATGGAACAGGGCAAGATCATCGAGCAGGGCGCGCCCGACGTGCTGCTGGCCCCCGGCTCCGGCACGCGCACCAGCGATTTCTGCGGCAAGCTGTTCGACCTGCGCGGCGCCGAAAAAACCGGCGGGCCCACGGTCAGCGAACTCCTCACCGGCGACCTGTCCCACGACATCACCGACGACGGCAGCGAATCGTCCATGATCCCCGACGCACCGAAAAAGGACTAGACGATGCAGTGGCTTGATCCCGACTTCATCTTCCAGACAGTCCTCCCCGCGCTCAACCGGGGGCTCGTCATGTCCATCGCCCTGATCGTGCCCTCCGCGACCATCGGGTTCGTGCTCGGCGTCCTCACCGGCGTGGCCCGCGTCTTCGGCCCCAAGTGGCTCCGCAGCCTTGGGAACGGCTTCACCACCATCTTCCGCGGCGTGCCGCTCGTGGTGCAGCTCATGATCCTCTATTTCGGCCTGCCCAACCTCGGCATTTACCTCGAACCCTACCCGGCCTCCGTGCTCGGCTTCATCCTCTGCACGGGCGCGTACCAGTCGGAATACGTCCGCGGCGCGCTGCTCTCCATCCGGCAGGGGCAGATCAAGGCGGCCTATGCCCTTGGGTTCACCAAATTGCAGACCATCCTCTGGGTGGTCATCCCGCAGGCGGCCCGGCGCGCCCTGCCCGGCTGCGGCAACGAAATCATTTATCTGATCAAATACTCCTCCCTCGCCTACATCATCACCTGCATCGAGCTTACCGGCGAGGCCAAGGTACTTGTTTCGCGTTCGTTCCGGCCCACGGAAGTCTATATTGTGGCGGGCATCTATTATCTTGTCCTCGTCTCCTTCGCCACGTGGTTCCTCCAGAAGCTCGAACGCAAGTTCGCCATTCCCGGCTTCGGGAAGAAGTAAGCGCAGGGCGCCGCCCTGCACCCGCTGAGGCGCCGCCTCAGACTCCGCCGGGGGGAGAGCCTCCCCCCGGACCCCGGCGTAAACGGAAGCGCCCTGATTACGGCGGTTGACTCCCAGTCGGATCGGCCCGGCCCCCGGCGTAAGCGGAAAAGCCGGAAGTGGGTTCTTTCATCAACAGAATAAACGGCGTCGCCGTTTATTCCGCTTTTTAAGGAAACAATACAACCGATATAAAACCTCAGCCTCTCGCGTTTCCATAACCGAGAGGGTTTGGGGGGAATCATTCCCCCCAAGCAGGGTCAAGGGGCGGCAGCCCCTTGCCGCCGGAGGCACCACCCATTCTTGAAAAAAGGACATGCTTCAATGCCCGTACAGGAACATATCCGCAATTTCAGCATCATCGCCCATATCGACCACGGCAAGTCCACGCTCGCCGACCGTATCCTTGAGCTCACGGGGCTGGTGTCGGAACGCGAAAAACGCGACCAGTACCTTGACCGCATGGACATCGAACGCGAGCGCGGCATCACCATCAAGGCGCAGAGCGTCCGCATCCCCTACACGTCGAAAAACGGCAAGCAGTACCTGCTGAACCTCATCGACACGCCCGGCCATGTGGACTTCAACTATGAAGTCTCCCGTTCGCTGGCGGCCTGCGAAGGCGCGCTGCTGGTGGTGGACGCCACGCAGGGCGTGGAGGCGCAGACGCTTGCCAACGTCTACCTCGCCCTCGATCACAACCATGAGATCATCCCGGTTCTCAACAAAATCGATCTCCCCAGCTCCGACGTGGAGCGGGTGAAGTCCGAAATTGAAGAGGACATCGGGCTGGACTGCTCCAGAGCGCTGCCCGTCAGCGCCAAGACCGGCGACGGCGTGCCCGATGTGCTCGAAGCCATTGTGGAACGCCTCCCCGCGCCCGAAGGCAACCCCAATGCGCCGCTCAAGGCGCTTATCTTCGACTCGTGGTATGATTCCTATCAGGGCGTCGTGGTCATGTTCCGCATCATGGACGGGACGCTCCGCAAGGGCGACAAGATCGAACTGTTCGCCACCAAGAAGACCTACGAAGTCATCCGGCTCGGCGTGTTCTCCCCTGAGTCCCGCGATATGCCCGAACTCTCCGCGGGCGAAGTGGGCTTCCTCTGCGGCAACATCAAGGAACTGGGCGACGCCAAGGTCGGCGACACCATCACGCTGGCCGAACGCCCCTGCGACGAAGCCGTGCCCGGCTTCAAGGAAGTGAAGGCCGTGGTCTTCTGCGGTCTTTACCCGTCCGATCCGAGCGATTACGAACAGCTCAAGTTCGCGCTGGAAAAGCTCCAGCTCAACGACGCGGCATTCTCGTGGGAACCGGAAACCTCGCAGGCCCTCGGCTTCGGCTTCCGCTGCGGTTTCCTCGGCCTCCTGCATATGGAGATCATTCAGGAACGCCTCGAACGCGAATTTCAAGTGGATCTCATCGCCACGGCCCCCTCGGTCATCTACCGGGTGGAGACGACGGACGGCAAGACCACGGAAATCGACAACCCGTCGAAGCTCCCCGATCCCGCCCGCATCGCCAACCTCTATGAGCCCTACGTCCGCATCGACATCCACGTCCCGAGCGACTATGTCGGCAACGTGATGAAGCTCTGCGAGGAAAAGCGCGGCATCCAGAAGAACATGGGCTATCTGGCCCAGAACCGCGTCGTCATCACCTACGAGCTGCCCTTTGCGGAAATCGTGTTCGACTTCTTCGACCGCCTGAAGTCCGCCACGCGCGGCTACGCCTCGATGGACTACGAAGTCATCGACTACCGGGCCTCGAACCTCGTTCGTCTGGACATCCTCTTGAACGGCGAAGCCGTGGACGCCCTCGCGGTCATCGTACACAAGGACAAGTCCTACGCCTACGGGCGTGCGCTTGCCCTCAAGCTCAAGCGCACCATCCCGCGCCAGATGTTTGAAGTGGCGATCCAGGCCGCCATCGGCCAGAAGGTCATCGCCCGCGAAACCATTTCCGCACTCCGCAAGAACGTAACCGCCAAGTGCTACGGCGGCGACATCACCCGTAAGCGCAAGCTCCTCGAAAAGCAGAAGGAAGGCAAAAAGCGCATGAAGCGCATGGGCAACGTCGAGCTGCCTCAGGAAGCCTTCCTCGCCGCCTTGCAGGTCGGGGACGAGTAAGGAACAAGAAGGGGCGCACCTCTTCCGATTCCATAACATAAGAAAAGGACAGATTCTTGGAATCTGTCCTTTTCTTATGGCCCTGCCATAACAGCCGTCTGAATCCCTATTTCTTACAATTCCCAATAGACAGCCAACCCAATCCCTCAGTCATGGAGCCCGCCGACAAAAACAGGGAAAAAGGCCGTATCTTCACCATGATGAGGTAATGAAACGGCCACACGCCATGACGAAGCCTCCCTTCTTGAACCACTCCATTCAGCGGATTGATCCGGATACCCCTTCCTTTCCGTCCACACCGTAAACCGAAAGGCTGTGCCATAGAAAACAGTTGATGCGTTTTTCCTTGAAGCTCCAAAGGGATAACCGGAAAAATGCCTTAGCCCTGGATCCCGCCAAGGGGAAAACCAAAGAAAAAGGCTGTATTTTCACCGTACTGTGGAAATGAAACAACCACATACTATGACAGGGCCTTGTTCATCATTTCCAATCCGCCTACACAACGGATAAGCCGCCAACGATTTTGACGATTATAACAACAAATTTTTAAGCGACCTCATACGGCGGATAAAACCTATCCCCGCCATGCCGACTCCTAACCCAGCTTATAAGCCGCCCACACGAAAACTGGAGCGGGCCGCACGGGATATTCCTAATCGGCCTATGCGGTGGACAACACGCCTTGAGGAACGGCTCGGCGTCCGGCCATTTCTAAGCGGACTACACGGCGGATACCCCAAACCGCCCAGCATTCCGCCCACAGGGAAAGCCCGGAGCAGGGATTCAATAAACCCGAAAGTCTTTGGAAAGGGAGGGATGGGGTTTGGGGAAGGGAGGGAAAAGCTTTTCTTCAGAAAAG
>NZ_DBMAFI010000043.1:0-29761 GCF_057864385.1 Bilophila sp.
CCAGTTGAAAGTCTTTGGAGGGAGAGGGGAGGGGGCTTGGGGGAGGGGAGAGGGAACCTTTCTCCAGAAAGGTTCCCTCTCCCCTCCCCAAATCAAAACATTTATCAATCAGCCTAACTCGAAGCCTGTGCTTTGAGGGCTTCGGTCTGGGCGTGGGTGACGAGGGCGTCCACAAGCTCCTGAATTTCGCCTTCCAGCACCTTGCCGAGGCTGTACAGGGTCAGGTTGATGCGGTGATCCGTGACGCGGCCCTGCGGGAAATTGTAGGTTCGGATGCGCTCGGAACGGTCGCCGGTGCCCACCTGCGCGCGGCGCTGGTCGGCAAGGGCGGCGTTCTGCTCCTCCTGTTTCATCTGGAGGAGGCGGGAACAGAGGATCTTGAGGCCCTTGGCCTTGTTCTTGTGCTGGGATTTTTCGTCCTGACAGCAGACCACGAGGCCGGTGGGGATGTGGGTCACGCGCACGGCGGAGTCGGTCGTGTTCACGCTCTGCCCGCCGGGGCCGGAGGAGCGGTACACGTCGAAGCGCAGATCTTCGGGCTTGAGATCGATGTCCACTTCCTCGGCTTCGGGCATGATGGCGACCGTGGCGGCGGAAGTGTGGATGCGGCCCTGAGATTCGGTGGCGGGCACGCGCTGCACGCGGTGGGTCCCGGACTCGAATTTCAGGCGGCTGTAGACCTTGTCGCCGGAAATGAGCGCGATGACTTCCTTGTAGCCGCCGTTGTCGGACTCGCTTTGGCTCATGATTTCGACCTTCCAGCCCATCTTTTCGGCGTAGCGGCAATACATGCGGAAAAGATCGCCGCCGAAGAGGGCCGCTTCTTCGCCGCCCGTACCGGCGCGGATTTCCAGAATGATGTTCTTTTCATCCAGCGGGTCGGTGGGCAGGAGCAGCACCTTGAGGTCATGTTCAAGCTTGGGGAGCTTCTCCTCAATGGACTTGATTTCTTCGTGGGCCATTTCGCGGATATCGGGATCGGCGTCGTTGAGCAGTTCCTGATTGTCGGAGAGGTTCTGCTTCAATTCGCGGTACTGGCGGAAAATGTCCACCACGGGCTTGAGATCCGAGTGGGCCTTGGTCAGCTTGCGGTATCGATCCTGATCGTTGAAAACGGTGGGATCGGCAAGTTCCTGTTCAAGATCCAAAAATTTGCGTTCGAGGCTTTCGAGTTTGGCAAACATCAATGACTCCGGTTGCAGGTAGAGGGCGTCTCAAGGCGCGGCGGGTGCTGGCCGACGGCGGAAGCGAGGGCCGCAACCGCGACTTCGACCTGATCCAGTTCCGGTTCCCTTGTGGTCAGAAGCTGCAAAAACATGCCCGGCGCGCGGAGGATGCGCCCCCAGAACCCGCCGCCCAGACGCGCGGCGTAGCGGATAAGTTCATAGGACAGGGCACTGATGGGAACCATAAGCAGCAGCTTGAAGACGATAGTGAAAAGATGCTTGGCCACGGCGCCGTCCGGCGTCCAGACAAGGAGCAGCATCGGGACGAGAACCGTATGCAGCAGGATGGCGATGGACATGACGAACAGCAGGAAGGTCGTGCCGCAGCGCGGGTGCAGGCGGCTGAATCGGATGGCCGATTCGGGCGTCACGGTATCCCCGGATTCGTAGGCATGGATCGTCTTGTGTTCGGCGCCATGATAGCAGAACACCCGACGGATGTCCGGGAGGAAGGCGATGGCCACGATATAGCCGATGAAAATCAGAAATTTGAACAGCCCGTCCCAGATGTGGAACGAAAACCCTTCGACGCCGCCGCCGAGCCCGATCCAATTCATGATGATCGAGAGCAGGTGGGGCACGACGACGAACAGGCCCACGGCGAACAGAAGCGATACGATGAGGGTGAGGACAAGCTGCCAGTCCTTGAGTTCCTCCCCCGTCCCCTCAGTGCTGCGCTCGGCGGAAAGGTTCAGCGCCTTGATGCCGTTGACGAGGGTTTCGATCAGCGTGGGGAAGCCGCGCAGGAACGGTTTTTTGAGCAGCTCGCTGCGGGTGAGGCTGAACCACGGGCGGTTTTCGACGCTGATCTTGCCGTCGGCCGTGCGGACGGCAAGCGCATAGACGTCGCCGTTGCGCATCATGACGCCTTCCATCACGGCCTGCCCGCCGACGAGCGGCGCGGGGGCGAGGAACGGCAAAAGGCGCCCAAGGCGCATCGGGAATCGTTTCCTGGAACGGGCGGAAGGAACGGACGTGGCGGCCGGACGACCGGTACGCGTGGACATGGAAAGACCTCGGAATGTCACTCCCTGAACGTGTGTCCCCGGCGCGGTTCCCGACTGGTTGACTTGCGGACTTCGGGGAAGGACGAAAAAAGGGGATGGAACTCGAAGGCCTCCCGGAGGACGGGCCACCCGGGAGGCGTAAAGGCTGCGCAGGAAACCGGCGCGTTACTTGTTGAGATTGGCGTACTTCTTGCGGAAGCGGTCAATGCGGCCAGCCGTATCGAGGAAGCGCTGCTTGCCGGTGAAGAAAGGATGGCAAGCGGAGCAGATTTCCACATGGACGGTTTCTCCTTTAGTGGAGAGGAGTTCTACCTGATTGCCGCAGGCGCAGGTGATCTTGGCCTTGTACACTTTGGGATGAATTTTTTCTTTCATGGTCAGGCTCCTATAAAGTCGGGACTCAGCTATATATACCCTGAAGTGCCGTTTGGCAAGGGATTCTTCCCTGAAGGGGCTTTTGCCTCCGCCGAGAGCATTCCGGCAAAGATTTTTTTGCATCCGGGCCATTTTTTTCCTTTTTGCCGTGCCATTTGTGTATAATGCTTAAAGTTATCATTTTATTGTCTGATTTCGGAGTGTTATCGTTCCGCAAAACGGCGGCGCCCCAGCCCCGTGGGTGTCAAAAACGCTTTTTGCAATACAAATAAGGGAGGATAGCGCAAAATATCCCGGTGACAACCGCAAAAACAAAGGGTAAAGACCACCGCTGGCACATCTCACTATTCAGGTAAGGAGTCTTTTATGACCAAAGCAGATCTTGTCGACAAAATCCACGCCAAGGCTGGCCTCGGCACCAAGGCCGCAACCGAACAGTTCCTCGACGCGGCCATCAGCGTGCTGTCCGAAACCATCGCCAACGGCGAACAGGTTTCCTTCACCGGCTTCGGCAGCTTCAAGGTCGTCGAACGCAGCGAACGTAAGGGCCGTAACCCCCGCACCGGTGAGGAATGCCTCATCCCCGCTTCCCGCGTCGTGAAGTTCACTCCCGGCAAGGCGTTGAAAGAAGCCGTGAAATAGTGTGTACGGGTACAGCCTCTTCCGGGGCTGTAGTCCCGGAAACGACATCCGGTACATAAATCCCGCGGCCCCGGCTGCGGGATTTTTGCGTTATGGCCCGCAGCGGAATCATCCGCTTTCCTGATGTTTTTGAAGGCCGTGCCATTAGAAAATGGCTGACGCTTTCTCGAAATTCCAAGGGAGAGTAATCAATAAAATGGCTGTGTTATAAAAATGGTTGATGTTTTTTCCTTGAAGTTCCAAAGGGATAACCGGAAAGATGCCTTAGCTGCGGATCCCACCAAGGGGAAAACCGGAGAAAAAGGCTGTATTTTCAACGCACTGTGGAGATGAAACAGCCACATACAATAACAGAGCCTTTGCGTTATGGCCCGCAGCGGGAGCATCCGCTTTCCTGCTGTTTTTTGAAGGCCGTGCCATTAGGAAATGGCTGGCGCTTTCTCGAAATTCCAAGGAAGTAACCAATAAAATGGCTGTGTTATAGAAAATAGTTGATGTTTTTTTCCTTGAAGTTCCAAATGGATAACCGGAAAGATGCCTTAGCCGCGGATCCCACCAAGGGGAAAACCGGAGAAAAAGGCTGTATTTTCAACGCACTGTGGAGATGAAACAGCCACATACTATAACAGAGCCTTTGCATTATGGCCCGCAGCGGGAGCATCCGCTTTCCTGCTGTTTTTTGAAGGCCGTGCCATTAGGAAATGGCTGGTGCTTTCTCAAAATTCCAAGGGAGTAACCAATAAAATGGCTGTGTTATAGAAAATGGTTGATGTTTTTTTTCCTTGAAATTCCAAAGGGATAACCGGAAAAATGCCTTAGCCGTGGATTCCGCCAAGGGGAAAACTGGAAAAAAGGCTGTATTTTCCACCGCACTGTGGAGATGAAACAACCACATGCTATAATAGAGCCAATAAAATTCCCCAGCCATAGAGCCCATCAGCGGAAAATAAGGGTAAAAGTGTTATTTTCACTATGTCGTGGAGATGAAACAACCACATTCCACGACAGAGCCTTTTGGAAAGGCTTTGTCATGGCAAAAGGCCGATGGTTCATTTCATGTAACGGATAGATGTTGAAGAAAGCGTTTTTTGCCGTTGGGCCCCCAGCCAATGCCTCAAAAAAATTAATGAAATCAATAAGCCCAACATGGCTCAATCAAGCGCCCTGAGAGGGCCTTTTGAAATGGTTCGGCTGTTCTTTTGGTTTGTTATGACGTCATTTCCATTGAAGGCGTGAATGCCTCCCGCAACGGAATTATTCGCCTTTTCGATGATTTTCTAAAAAATTCATTTTGAATTTTAGATAGTTGAAATGCGGCCTTCATTGCAAAAGCGAATGTCTCCCGCAACGGGCCGGATTGTTATTCCTTTTTCCTTGTGGTATTTTTTCAGAATTGCAGTGCCGAATAACAGTCGCGCCGTGCCCATAGCCCCGTTTCCGGGGTTCGGGAGCGGCTTTTTTATGTGGCTTCGGCAGGGATTCCGCTTTGGGCGGCAAGGTTTCAACAAAGGAATGAGGGAACATGATAGGACCGGTTGCGAACAGCGTTTGTATTGTCGCGGGCTCCATTCTTGGGGCGCTCTGCGGGCCTGTGCTCAGTCAGGAGTTCAGGAAAAAGATCATGAACGTCTTCAGCTGCATCACGCTCGGCATCGGCGTGACCATGCTGTCGAAGGGCGACTCGTTGCCTCCTGTCGTGCTTTCCCTGCTGTTCGGAACGGCGCTCGGCGAGCTGACCCGCTTCGAGTCCTTGGTGATGAAGGGGGCCTTCAAGGCGGCGGGCCTGTTCAAGCGGAGCGGCAAAGCCAAAGGCGGCAAGTCCGAAACGCTGTCCGAGACGGTGTTCCGCGATCAGTTCGCCGTGGCGACGGTTCTCTTTTGCGTCAGCGGCCTTGGGATCATCGGTTCCATGCGCGAAGGGCTGACCGGCGAATGTTCCCTCCTGCTTATCAAGGGCGTGCTCGACCTGTTTACGGCCATGCTCATTTCCGCCAGCATCGGCAGCGTGGTGGGCGTGCTGGCCGTTCCGCAGTGCGGCATCCAGCTTGCCTTGCTCTTCGGGGCCACGATGCTCATGCCGTACACCACGCCGACCATGTTCGCGGATTTCTCCGCGTGCGGCGGCATCATCATGCTCGGCGCGGGGCTGCGCCAGATGGGGCTGGTGCAGGTCCCCATCCTCAGCATGTTGCCCGGCCTGTTCTTCGTCATGCCGCTGTCCGCATTGTGGAAACAGATCATGTAGATGGGGGGAGCCGGAGGCGCACGGCCCTGCGGAAGCGCGGGGGCGTCCGCACGGTTTGCTTTCCCCGGCCCTCATCCGTTTTCCCAAGGCGTCCGTGATTGCCGAAATTTTTGCCCGGACAGGGCCGCGCCGGAAGGCATTGCCCCTGTGCGGCAATGCTCAGGCTTTGGGCGTGGCGGTGAAGAAGAAGCGGGGGAAGCGGAAGATGATTTCCCCATTGCCCTGTACGGGATAACGCCGGGTGACTTCTTCCAGCACGGCCCGTTCAAAGCGTTGGGCCCGCTCACCGGAAAGGAGGCTCAGGTAGGGGCGCAGCCCCGTGCCTTTGTACCAGTCCATGATGGCCTCGTGGGACGGCATACGGTGGAGATAGGTGGTCTGCCACATCTGGAACTGCCCGGCTTCGGCGGCGAGGATGTCGAAGTAGGCTTCTTGGGTCAAGGTATGGAAGACCCGCGCGGAGGCGAGTTCGGCGCGCCACTCGTCCGAGGCGGCCAGTTCACCGATGATTTGATGGATGGGTTCCTGATAGTTTATGGGAACCTGCACGGCGAGCATTCCGCCGGGGCGGAGCAGGGCGAGCATGTCCCGGATGAGCCGGGGATGGTCGGGCACCCACTGGATGCAGGCATTGGAAAACACCACGTCGAACCCGCCCTCCCCAAGTGAGGGCAAATTCAGGGCATCGCAGATCCGGAACTCCATGTCCGGGTATTCGCCCTTCGCGGCTTCGATCATCTCCGGCGAGCTGTCGATGCCGATGATGCGCAGGGCATTGGGGAAGGCGTCCGCCAGAACCTGCGTGCTGTTGCCGGGGCCGCATCCCACATCGAGCAGCTTGCGGGGCTGTTCAAAGCCGATGCGTTTGACCAGATCGATGGACGGCTGCGTCCTTTCGGCCTTGAAGCGGAGATAGGCGGCGGAATCCCATTGCATGGCGTGGCCTCTTGCGGGCTGAAGGTGAGCGGAATGTTTCTAAGGGCCTTTTTGCGGTAATGCCGTTTCCGCCGCCCTGTCAAGCGGACGGAAAAGGGAGGAAAGCGTCCCTTTCCTCCCTTCCTTATGAGGCTTTTGACGAAGGCTGTGTCATAGAAAAAGGTTGATGCCTTTTTCTATGACGTTCCAAGTGAATAACCAACAAAATGCCTCAGCCATGAAGCCCGCCAAGGGAAAACTGGAGAAAAGGCTGTATTTTCACAGTACGGTGGAGATGAAACAACCACGTACTATGACAGAGCCTTGACGAAAAGCGGCCTGCGCCGTTTCCCGCGCCGCCATGCCGTCACGGGGCATTGCAGGGATGCCGCCACGGCGAGCATGGGTACGGCGAACGTCATGCCGTCACGCGGATTACAGCAGCCCGGTGATGATTTCCCCAAACTCGGTGCAGCCGACCGTGCGGGCGTCGGCCATCTGCGCGGCGAGGTCTTCGGTGACGGCGCGGCGGGCGATGGCGGTGTTCACGGCCTTGTAGATGCGGGTGGCGGCTTCCTTCCAGCCGATGTGCTCCAGCATGAGCGCGCCGCTGAGGATGAGGCTGCCGGGGTTGGCCCGATCCTTCCCGGCGAGGCTCGGCGCGGTGCCGTGGGTCGCTTCAAAGAAGGCCAGCTTTTCCGACATGTTCACGCCGGGGGCAAGGCCGAGGCCGCCGACCTGCGCGGCGAGGGCGTCCGAAATGTAGTCGCCGTTCAGGTTGGGCGTGGCGAGCACGCTGTATTGTTCGGGGCGGATGAGGGCCTCCTGGAACATCGCGTCGGCGATGCGATCCTTGATGACCAGCTTGCCCGGCGCGGACGCGGCTTCGGCTTCAACCACGGTCTGGGCGGCGAATTCTTCCTTCGCCACATCGTAGCCGTGCTGACGGAACGCGCCTTCGGTGAACTTCATGATGTTGCCCTTGTGGACGAGGGTCACGCTCGGAAGGTTCTGGGCGAGGGCGTGGCGGATGGCGGCGCGGACAAGGCGCTTGGAGCCTTTTTCGGTCATGGGCTTGATGCCCACGGCGGCGGAGGCGTCCACATTGGCCCCCAGCTCGTCGCGCAGGAAGGCGATGAGCTTGGCGGCTTCGGGCGTCCCGGCCTTGTATTCGATGCCCGCATAGACGTCTTCGGTGTTTTCGCGGAAGACGATCATGTCCACGCGTTCGGGATGCTTGACCGGGGACTCGATGCCTTCAAAGTAGCGGATGGGCCTGATGCAGGCGTAGAGGTCGAGGGTCTGGCGCAGGGTGACGTTGAGGCTGCGGAAGCCCGTGCCCACCGGCGTGCCGAGGGGGCCCTTGATGGCGAGCTCTGCGCCGCGCAGGGCGGCGAGGGTTTCTTCGGGCAGGAGCGTCCCGGTTTCCTTGAACGCCTTTTCGCCCGCCAGCAGTTCCTTCCAGTCGAAACCGCGCCCGTCGCCGTAGCTCAGACGGATGGCTTCATCAATGACGGGGCGCGCGCTTTTCCACACGTCCGGGCCGATGCCGTCGCCTTCAATCCAGTAAACAGTCTTGCGCATGGGGAGAGACTCCAGAAAAGTTACGTGGCTCGCGCCACGGTTGGCGTCCGCGTGCCTCGCGGCGTGGGCAGAAACTACTCGCCTGAGGCCGGGTTGTCAAAAAGGCTACAGTTGTCGGCAAGTTTGCGGTGCGGCGCGGGCAGGGGGAAGGCCCCGATGTCCTGCGGTGCGATCCACTGGCAGGCTGTGGCCTCGGCCAGCACGTCGGGCACGGGGCAGCCCTTTGGCCCGCCCTCCAGCCTGAGCTGGTAACAGCGCAGGGTGATCCGGTAGGTCGTGTAGTTGTGGCGGATGACGTCCAGCGGGCGCACGATGGCGACCTTGAAGCCGACTTCCTCCATCCATTCGCGCGTAACGGCCTGTTCCGGCGTTTCGCCGGGCTCCACGCAGCCGCCGGGGAATTCCCACAGCCCTCCCCAGACATCCTTTTCGTTGCGGCGCTGGATGAAGACTTTCCCTTCATGCAGGAGCACCCCGCACACCACCTCAAGCTGCGTGACGGCGGCTTTCTTGCCGGGAACCGGGCGTTCGTTCTGGATGCCGAGGTGCCTGCTTTCGCACAGCCCGGCCAGCGGGCAGCGTTCGCACTCGGGCTTTTTGCGGCATACGAGCGCGCCCAGCTCCATAAGCCCCTGATTGAAGTTCCGGGCCTCGCCTTTGGGGATGAGGGCCTGCGCCAGTTCGCGGATGCGGCCCTTGGCGGGTTCTTCCTTTACGGGCGTGTCGATGTCGAACACGCGGGACAGGACGCGCTCCACATTGCCGTCCACGCAGGGGACTTCCTCGTTGTAGGCTGTGCTGGCGATGGCCCCGGCGGTGTACGGGCCCACGCCGGGCAGGGCGAGGATGTCGGCGTAGCTGGTGGGGAAGATCCCGCCGTGGCGTTCCATGATTACGCGGGCGGCGGCCTGGATGTTGCGCGCGCGGCGGTAGTAGCCGAGCCCTTCCCATGCCTTGAGCAGGTCTTCCTCAGGCGCGGCGGCGACGGCGGCCACGTCGGGGAACCGCTCCATCCAGCGCAGGAAGTATTGGACGCCCCGGTCCATCTGCGTCTGCTGCATCATGACTTCGGCGATCCACGTCCGGTAAGGCGTGTAGTCGGCCCGCCACGGCAGCGGGCGGCGGTTCTCGGCGAACCAGCGGAGCAGGCCTTTTCGGAAAAGGGTAAAGCGTTGCGTATCGTTCATGGCAAAGGGGGTTGTATGTTGGAACCGGGAGAGCTTCTTTGGCGGGAGGCACCCGCACGCGCGCTCTTTTGTTCTCCCGCAAAGAAATACCTGTGGGGAGGCTGTTCTGAGGAAATCCAGTTGGCTGCGCCCATTTTTTGCCCGGTGGCGCGGTGTAGCCGGCAGAGATGAAAACAGCCGGCTTCTTGGGAACCGTTCCTTGCAGGGAATAGCCTGAAACGGGGCGGCTGTCACGGGCCCGTTCAACTTGCTTCCGGCATGGTTTTCGGGCATACTCTTACGATTATTTTTCAAGGAGTGTATCATGGCCAATCCTACCGTGCTTCTGGAAACCACTTCCGGCGATATCCTTATCGAACTGTATGCCGACAAGGCTCCCGCCACCGTGGAGAATTTCCTCAAATATGTGAATGAAGGCTTCTACGCCAACACCATTTTCCACCGCGTGATCAAGGGCTTCATGATTCAGGGCGGCGGCATGAACATGAAGATGGAAGAAAAGGCGACCCACGCCCCCATCAAGAACGAAGCCGACAACGGCCTCGCCAACGAGCGCGGCACCATCGCCATGGCCCGCACCCGCGAGCCCCACAGCGCCACGGCCCAGTTCTTCATCAACACCGTGGACAACGGGTTCCTGAACTTCTCCTCGCCTGACGTGAACGGCTACGGCTACTGCGTGTTCGGCAAGGTCATCGAAGGCATGGAAACCGTCGACAAGATCGAAAAGGAAAAGACCACGACCCGCGGCATCCATTCCGATGTGCCGGTTTCCGCCGTGCTCATCACCAACGCCAGCGTGTTTGAATAAGCTCTGCGGGCGAGGGAAAGGCCCTTTCCGAAGCCTCCCCGAAGGGGGCAGGCGGGGCCTTTTCCCTCACCTCTCCCTAAAAGGCGGAGGGGGCGATCCTCCATCCCCAAAGGTTGTCTGATGGGGAGGGGCGGCGGTTCCCTTCCTTTTCGCCCGGCGTATGCCTTCTTTGGGGCCGGTCGCTTTTGCGCTTTCAAGACAGGGCATCAGAGGGGAAGGGCGCGGGCGGCACCGGAGTTTACCCGCCAGGGCCTTCAAAACCTGCATATCTCGATACGGCGCAGCCTTTCCCGAAGAGGCTTCCCTACCGTTCCCCCAACTTTTCATCCCCCCTCCACTGTTAGGACATATCCATGACTCGCAAGCCTGAGATCCTCGCCCCGGCGGGCGATACGCAATCGTTCCTCGCGGCGATGGCCGCCGGAGCCGACGCCGTATACCTCGGCCTCAAGCATTTTTCCGCCCGTATGCAGGCGGACAACTTCGGTTCCGCCGAGCTTTCCCGCATGGTCGAGCTCGCCAACGAGAACGACAGGCGCATCTACGTCGCCTTCAATACGCTGGTAAAGCCTGACGACGTGCCCGCCGCAGGACGCCTCATCGCCCGCCTCGCCCGCGACGTGAAGCCGCACGGCCTGATCATCCAGGATCCCGGCGTGCTGGCCCTTGCCCGCCAAGCCGGATACGAGGGCGGCCTGTTCCTCTCCACGCTCGCCAACCTGACGCATCCCGCGTCGCTGCTGGCTGCGAAGGAACTCGGCGCGGATCGCGTCATCCTGCCCCGCGAACTGTCCATTGACGAGGTGAAGCAGATTTCCGCCGCCTGCCCCGAAGGGTTGGATCTGGAAATGTTCATCCACGGCGCGCTGTGCTGGTGCGTTTCGGGCCGCTGCTACTGGTCGAGCTATATGGGCGGCAAGAGCGGCCTGCGCGGGCGCTGCGTGCAGCCCTGCCGCCGCGTGTACAAGCAGCGCAATCATTCCGGGCGTTTCTTCTCGTGCCTCGACCTCTCGTTGGACGTGCTTGCCAAAACCATCACGGACATCCCGCACCTGAGCTGCTGGAAGATCGAGGGCCGGAAGAAAGGGCCGCATTACGTCTATCACGTCGTCACGGCCTACAAGATGCTGCGCGACAACCCGGACGATCCGCAGGCCCGCAAGGATGCGGAAAAAATCCTCGAAATGGCCCTTGGCCGCCCTTCCACCCGCGCCCGCTTCCTGCCGCAGCGCATGTCCGAGCCCACATCGCCCGACGGCCAGACCAGTTCGGGGCGTCTCGTGGGCAAGGTACAGACGGACGCGGAGGGCCGCCCGTTCTTCAAGCCGCATATCGAACTGATTTCCTACGATTACCTGCGTGTGGGCTATGAAGATGAGAACTGGCATTCGACCCTGCCCGTGACCCGCCGCACGCCGAAGGCCGGAACCTTTACGCTGCGCCTCCCCCGCCACAAGACGCCGAAGGCCGGGACGCCGGTGTTCCTCATCGACCGCCGCGAGCCCGAACTTGTGCAGCTCATCGCGGAGTGGAAGCGGAAGCTGGATCGGTGCAAGGGGAGCGAGCCCACCGCTGTGGAGTTCGCGCCCAAGATGCCCAAGCCCGCGCATCCCCGCCGCCGTCCGGATATGACGCTCCGCGCTTCGCTGCCCTATGGCTCCGAGACGCGCCGCAGCCGCAATTCGGTGATCGGCCTGTGGCTTTCGCCCAAATCGGTGCGCGAGGTCTCCCGCACGGTGGCCCCAAACATGGCATGGTGGCTGCCCCCGGTCATCTGGCCTGACGAGGAAGAGCTCTGGAAGCGCATCATCAACGAAGCCATACGCAACGGCGCGAAGCATTTCGTCTGTAACGAGCCGTGGCAGGCCGTGTTCTTCAAGGGGCGCGAAGTGGATCTGGTCGCCGGGCCGTTCTGCAATGCCGCCAATGCCTTTACGCTGGCGAGCTTTGCGAAGCTCGGTTTCAGCGCCGCATTCGTCAGCCCTGAACTGACGAAGGAAGATTTTCTGACCTTGCCGAAAGTCAGCCCCCTGCCGCTCGGCATCGTGCTTGCCGGTTTCTGGCCGATGGGCATAGGGCGGCACGATCCTTTCGGCATCAGGCCGAACGAAGTCTTTCAGAGCCCCAAGGGGGAAGGCTTCTGGACTCGCCGCTATGGGCAGAACACATGGATCTATCCCGCGTGGCCCTTGGACATCACGGCGCACCGCCCTGAGCTTGAGGCCGCCGGGTATTCCTTCTTTGCCCGCATGGAGGAGAACCCGCCCAAGTCGATGCCTGTAGCCACCCGCCCCGGCCTCTTCAACTGGGAAGGCGATTTGTTGTAGTGGGGAGATATTGGGGAAGGGAGGGAAAACTTTTCTGGAGAAAAGCTTTTCCCTCCCTTCCCCAAACCCCATCCCTCCCTTTCCAAAGACTTTTGTAAGCGGGGCAGTTGGCGGATGGGGCGTTGCCGGTTTTTTCCCTGAGTGGGAGTTTCCCGGCTGTTTCATGGAAGAAATCCCGGATGGTTGTACTATCCGGGATTTCTTATTTTGTTTGGTTTTACCGTAAGATGTGATTGATGCATTGTATGCAGTGCTGTGAAAGTATAGTATTTTTAGGCTCTGTGTCATAGATGTGGTTGTTTTATCTCCACAGCACGGTGGAAATACAGGCTTTTTTCCAGCTTTCCTGTTAATGGACTCCATGCTTGGGGTATTTTACTGGTTGTTTCTTTGGAATTTCAAGAAATCAGGCATCAACCATTTCCTTGTCCGAACTGCCCAAAAGCAGAACAAGGAGGCTTTTTATGAAGCGATTACAAAGGGGGAAGCATACAAGCCTGGGAGTGCAAATAGCACGTTGTTTGGAGCCCAAATACGGGAAAAGATTTTGTGCGGCAATTTTCGGCGGGAACGAGTGAATTGGTTTTGAGAAGTAGCGAACCGCCGGGGATGCACCGTTCCAGAAAGGCCCTTCTCTACGGCTTATATACATACGTTGTTGATTCCGTCCTATAGCGTGTCGGAGATCAGGCTAGCTGAAAAGGAAAAGTGCTGTTGAAATCGCGGGACGCTTTGGAAAAGTTCGTAAAATAGCGGGAGAGAACTTTTGCTAGAGGCTTTCCGTGGGCACGGCAGGAGTAGGAGAACGGGAAATGCGGCCCTGCATATGGAATCAGGAAAAAGGAGGAGGGGGAGTGGAACAGGCTGAACTGCTGTAATCCGCCGTAGGCAAACAGCAAAAATGCGTTAAGCGGTCACCGCGTTCCAATCCCCCGGCATTGTCTGGAGGTCTTGGCCGTCTTTTGGGGAAGGGGCTTGGGGAAGGGAGAGGAAAACTTTCACCGGAAAGGTTCCCTCTCCCTTCTTCCCTTTCCTATGGAATCATCTGTCCCAACATCGCGCCGAACTGGGCGAGGAGGGCACTCTGGGCCTGTACCATCGAGGGGATGTCGGGGCCGGCGGGGGCGTGCTGCACAAAACGGCCCGAATTGAGTTCTTCGCCGTTCTCGTTTACGAGGCTCCAGCCCGCATCAAGGATGACGTTGCCGTTGGGTGCGCCGTCAAAACGGGCGATGTCCACGGCAATGCGCCACTGGAAAGGCTGTTGTGAACGGATGGGGGAGGCCAGCCCTTTGCGCGGGGCAAGGGATGCGGAGACGGCGTCGCAGAGCACCCGGATCACCCCTTCGCCGAACGGTTCGCTCCAGTGGTTGAACTCGGCCAGCTCGACTTTGACGTCATTGCCGTCACGCAGGAAGAGCTGGGGCCTGTCCAGATAGCCCGGAATGGCTACGGGGCCGATGGCGACGCGCGGCCCGGAGATTTTCTCTTTTCCTGACAATACGTTGTTTTCCGCCGGCGAGGACAGCATGTAGAAATCGGGACGCGGGCTGCGGCCGAGGGAACAGCCCGCGGCGGAGAGCAAGCCCGCCAGCGCCAGCAGGGCCAGCAGCAGGGAAAGGGCGCGCTTTTTCATATGACTTCCTTTTTCTTTAAGATGGGTAGCAAATGACCATGCTCAAGCGGCACGGCGTATTTCCCTCGTTGGCGTAGGCGTGTTTCCGATCCGCTTTGAAACGGATGGAGTCGCCGTCCCCAACCGCCCAGCGCTGGCCGTTGAGCAGTACGGCCAGCGTGCCGGAAAAAACCGTGATGAACTCCTGCGTTCCAGCGGGATGCGGTTCGGCATCAAGCCGTGCTCCCGGATCCAGCTCAATGGAGTACATCTCGAACCCACGGGAGCTGTCGAACGGAAATACCGGATAGTTCCTGTATGTTCCGTCTACTTCCACAAGCGGCGCTATGGCGGAACGCCGGACGAGTTCGACATCCGTTTCCGGGCGCATCATGAGCGATGTAAAAGAAATCTTCAACCCATTCGCTATCTTCCAGAGTATCGAGATGGTTGGGTTGGTCACGCCGCGTTCGATTTGTCCGAGCATGCTTTTGCTTACGCCGGAGCTTTTCGCTACGGCCTCAAGGCTGAGTTTCCGCTCTTCCCGCAGGCGCTTGAGGTTTTCCGCTACAATCAGGCCGATATTTTCCAAGGGCGTTATCCTGTCCGTATTTGACATTATAATGAACAAAACGTATGCTTTGCCGCACCTATCCAAAGGAGCTCCGCCATGCCGTCCATCGCCGCTTTCCTGTCTTTCGCGTGCATCATGTCCTTTACGCCCGGCCCCAACAACATTATGGCGCTTTCATGCGCAAGCACGTATGGGCTCAGAAAAAGCCTCCGCTTCTGTTTCGGCGTCCTGCTGGGCGTTTTGGGGATCATGGCGGCGTGCGCGCTGTTCGGCGCGACGTTATTCCGTTTTTTGCCGGACGTGGAACCCGCAATGCGTGCCGTCGGCGCGGCTTATATCCTCTGGATGGCCTTTGGCATCTGGCGCTCAAAGGCAGGGGATGAAGAATCCCGCTTTGCACCCACCAACGGCATCGTTTCAGGGATCCTGCTGCAATTATTCAATCCCAAAGGCATGCTTTATGGGATGACAGCCTTCTCGTCCTTTGTGCTTCCGTACTATGATTCCTTTATGCCCCTGGCTGTTTCCGTTGCCGTGCTTTCGCTTGTCGCCTATGTCGGCGCTTGTTCGTGGGCGCTCTTTGGGGCCGTATTCCGCCGCTTCCTCCAAAGCCACCATGCCGCCGCCAATGCGGTCATGGCGCTTCTGCTGGTCTGGTGCGCCGTCTCCCTGTATGTTTAAAGGGCCTTCATGGGTGCAGTCCGTTTTTCTTGGGCTCCCTACATTTCTTCATAGCGCGATACAGTGACTCGGCAAGCGAGGAAACAGGGTTCCGCCGTCAATCCGCCCTTCATTGGGCTTCCGCTCGAATGCCTGCCGTGCCGCACTCCACCGGGTTGAAGGGCTTTGGCAAAGGAGTGGGAAAGGGGCCCATCCCTCCTTTGCAGTGCTTTTACCGCACTTTCCCGCGCAATACGGATTCAGGGTTGCGCTCAAGCGTGTTGGCGAACACGCGGACGGCCCGGGCCGCTTTGGTGATTTCGCGGATGGCCTGATTGAGCTCGATGACGGTCGTGCTGTTCTTGCCGACCACGCCGCGGGCGGAAACGACGGTCAGTTCCGTTTCCTTGGCGACGTTTTCGATGCGGTTCAGAACCCGTGACGCCTGCTCCAGCGCTGCGGACAGCCGTTTATCCGTATCCCGCGCCAGCTTCGTATAGGGATCGGCAAGTCCGCGGATGCTCGCCAGCGTCTTGTCGAGGCTGGTGCCGACTTCCTGAAGCTGGAGCACCAGCCCGTCGATATGGCCGACCAGTTGCGTCGTGTTGGAGTTGCCCAAGATTTTTTTGACGCCTTCCGTAATCTCAAGGAGGTTCGAGGTGATTTCGTCATACGGCAGCGTCGTAAGCGTTTGCAGGATGTTGTCGAGCTGCGACGGTATGGTCGGAATTTCGGGTACGTCGTCGTACTCTTTGACTTCCTTGATGGGATAGGGGATCTGGTTTCTGGGATAGAAATCCATCTCGATCATAAGCTGGCCGGTGAGCAGGCTCTGGGTCGCCAGCGTTGCCCGCAGGCCGTGGCTGACCAAACGGTCAAGGTATTCCTTTCTGGAGATGTCGCCGTCGGAGATGGAGAAGCGCCCTTCGTCCTTTTTGTTCAGCTCAATGAATACGGGGGTCTGGAACACCAGATTGTCAAGGTTGCCCGTGAGCCGGATTTCGACGACGCGGCCCACCGGGACGCCGCGGAACAGGACGGGCGACCCAACGGAAAGCCCGCTGATGGAGCCGTCGAAAAAGAGCACGTAGCGGCTCGTCGTTTGGAACAGCTTGCCGGAGCCGAAAACGGCGATGGCGAGCAGAAGAAGGGCCGTGGCCCCGACGACGAAGGCGCCGATGAGGGTTTTATTGGCTGGCTTGCTCATGAGCGGTATCCTTTGGAGGGGGTGGGGCAGGAGCCGGTTTTGCCGCGGTTCAGGAAGCGGACGATGTCGGGATGCGCCGGATCGCAGCGCAGGGCATGGGGATCGCCGCCCGTGATCATGGTGTGGGTCGCCGCATCAAGGAATACGCTGTTGTTGCCGATGGTAAAGATGCTGTCCAGATCGTGGGTGACGACTACGACGGTCATGCCCATGTTTTCCTTGAGTTCAAGGATAAGCTCGTCCAGCAGGGCGGCGCTGACCGGGTCGAGCCCGGCCGAAGGTTCGTCAAAGAAAACGATTTCGGGGTCCATCGCCAGCGCGCGGGCGAGACCGGCGCGTTTGCGCATGCCGCCGCTGATTTCGGACGGGTAATAGCCCTCGAACCCGGCAAGGCCGACGAGCGCGAGCTTGAGGGAAGTCAGTTCCCTGATTTCGGCGGGGGAAAGTTTCGTATAGCGCTGCAAGGGCAGGGCCACATTCTCGGCGAGGGTCATGGAGCTCCACAGCGCGCCGCTCTGGAAGAGCAGGCCCACGCCGCTGAGGAGCTTTTGGCGTTCGCTTTCGGTTCCGGCCCAAAAGTCTTGCCCTTTATAGAGCACTTGCCCCTTTGCAGGCTGGAGCAGGCCCACAAGGACGCGCAGGAGCGTGCTTTTGCCGCATCCGCTCGGCCCCATGATGATGAATACGTCCTGACGGTTTATCGTGAAGTTGAGATCCCTTTGCACGACGTAGCTGCCGTAGCCGACCGTAAGATCCCGCGCTTCGATGATGGGTGTGGAGGTATTCATATGTTCAAAATATTGAAGAGGATGGTGAGGACAGCCGTGGACAGCACGATGCCCACGATGGAGTAGACCACGGCCGAGGTGGTCGCCTTGCCGACGGCTTCGGCGTTGCGGCCGCAGCGCAGGCCCTGATAACAGCCGGTTATGGCGATGAGCATGCCGTAAACCGCGCCGTGCGTCATACCCACCCAGAGGTTGTTGATGTTGAACCCTTTCTGGGTAAATGTGTAGTATTCCATAGGATCAAGGCCGAGTATCCCGGCGCCGACGATGAAGCCGCCCATGATGCCCATGAAGTCGGAGTAGAGCACGAGCAGCGGCGTCATGGCGGTGAGGGCGAGGATGCGGGGCATGATGAGGTAGTCGGAAGGGGCCACGCCGAGCGTGGTGAGGGCGTCGATTTCCTCATTGACCTGCATGGTCCCGATGACGGCGGCATAGGAGGCCCCGGTACGGCCCGCGATGATGATGCCGGTCATGATCGCGCCCATGATGCGGGTCATGCTCACGGCGACGAGGCTGGAAACGTAGATTTCCGCACCGAACATCTTGAGCTGGATCACGCCGACGAAGGCGAGGATCAGGCCCACGAGCAGGCTGATCAGCGAAACGATGGGCAGGGCCTCCACGCCGCTTTCCTGAACGGCGAGCCAGACATTGGCCGACGTGCAGGAGGAGCGGCCCCGGAACAGCCTTCCGGCGCTGAGGACAAGCTCGCCGATGAAATCGAAAATATCGCGGGCCATGTTGGGGACGGCCAGCGCAAAGCCGCCGACCCGTTCGAGGAAGCCCGTCTTTTGGGCCTTACGCTGCGCGGCGGTGTTCGGGGGAACCGCGAGGGCCAGCTTGGTCAGGTTGCGGATGCCTTCGGGGAGGCGGGCGTCATCAAGCGGGATGTTGCGCTCTCCGGCGAGGGTGACGAGCCGGGTGGTGACCACGAGCACGCCGCTGTCCCATTCGCCGAGATCCTCGCCGAGGAGTTCGACGCTGCGGGCCTCCTTCAGGAGCCTTTCCGCCTCACGCAGCGCTTCGTCGCGCTCCTGAAAAAAGTCCGGCCCAAGCAGCTCCCGTTTCCATTCGCCGCTGAAAATGACGCGCAGGACGCCCTCCGAGCTCTCGGCGCGCAATGCGCCTCCGAGAGGGGCGGACGCCCTGCTTCTTGTCGTCGGTTCGGCTGCCATCGTCAGGCGGGCTTGCGGCTGACGGATACTTTGGCGGGACGCAGCAGGCGGTCTTTCAGGCGGTAGCCGCGCTGGTGCAGGGTGCTGACCAGGCCGGGCTCCATGTCATCCCGTTCTTCATAGGAAACGGCGTCATGGATATCGGGGTTGAAAGATTCGCCCACTTCCCCGGCAACGTCGAAGCCGTGGTTCTTGAGCGCGTCAAGGAGCAGCTTGCGGGTCATGATCACGCCGGTGAGCAGGCTTTTACAGGTTTCGTCGTTGCCGCCGTACTGGATGGCGAGATCAAGGCTGTCCAGCGCGGGCAGGAGATCCTTAAGCACCGGTTCGCTGGCGTAGCGCATGTACTCGTCATGGTCGCGCTGGATGCGTTTCTTGAAATTTTCCATTTCCGCGAGGGCGCGCAGTCTGGTCTCATCCGCTTCGGCCTTGACCGTGCACGTGGGGCAAATTTCTTCGCGGCACTGCTCCTCAAGCGTTTTTTCAGGGGCCTGCGCGGGTTCCGTAAGGTTTTCTTCGGTGGCGCCGTTCTGTTCTTTTTCGTTCTGGGGATCACGTGTATCGGTCATGCTAGCTCCTTAATGATCATATTCGGCAGCGCGCCGTCTCCGTGACGCATCTGCCAACACTCTATATAGGACTGAACCCGCATTCGGCAACACTTACCTTGCTTCGGCAAGCCAGCAGCAGACTTCCCGGACGCCGTCTGGCCCGGCGGATTCGACGGTGGGCGGCGTCTTGAAACAGCGCCCATGCGCTTCCGGGCAGCGCGGCCGGAAGGGGCATCCCTGCGGGAGAGCGCCGGGCGAGGGCACCGTGCCGGGGATGGCGTCCAGCTTCGCCGACGGGGGCGTGTCGAGCGTCGGCGCGGAGCGGATGAGGCCCCGCGTGTAAGGGTGGAGCGGTTCGGCGAACAGGGCCCGCACGGGCGCGCGTTCCACGATGCGCCCGGCGTACATGACGCCCACTTCGTCGGCCATTTCCGCCACCACGCCGAGATCGTGGGTGATGAGCAGGAGCCCCATGCCGCGTTCGCGGGAAAGATCGCCGAGCAGGGCGAGTATCTGGCCTTGTATGGTCACGTCGAGGGCTGTGGTGGGTTCGTCGGCGAGCAGGAGGCGGGGCTTGCAGGCCAGCGCCGTGGCGATCATGACGCGCTGGCGCATGCCGCCGGAAAGCTGGTGCGGGTAGTCGCGGACGCGCATGTCCGGCGCGGGTATGCCGACCAGCCGGAACAGTTCCACGGCTTCGGCGAGCGCGGCCTTCTTTGACAGGCGCAGGTGGCGCATGAGCGGCTCCGCGACCTGTTCCCCAACCCGGATGACCGGATTGAGCGAGGTCATGGGTTCCTGAAAGATCATGCCGATGTCGCGCCCCCGCACGCGTTCCATCTCGGATTCGGGCAATCCGGCAAGGTCGCGGCCCTCAAAGAGGATACGCCCGGCGGCGAGGCGCCCCGGTTCGGGGATGAGGCGGAGCAGGGACAGCGCCGTCATGCTCTTGCCGCAGCCGGATTCCCCCACGAGGCAGAGCGTGCGCCCCGGATGCAGCGTAAACGACACGTCGCGCACCACGTCGAACGGGCGTTCGCAGGCGTCGAACCGCACGGTGACGCCTTCCGCCTGCAGCAGCGGGGCGGAGGTGGCTGGGATTGGGGAAGGTGCGCTTGCGGAAAGGGACATGGGGACGCTCCGAAGAAAGTTGTGAATAAAAAAAGTATAGACGAGATGCGGGGTAAGGGCAAGAAACCGGGGATGCCGGGCAAAATGTTCTCATGCCTAAATTGACATTTATTTTCAAAAAACTATAGAAAGGGCAGATCAAATCGGCATCATCAGGGAGGAGGCATGGACGCGGAACCTGTTTTCGCCGCTGGAAGCGTTTTTTCGTGGGAATCCCTGCTCGCCGTGTCGATCATCGCTGCGGCGTGGCTCGTATGCCGCAGGATCAATGCCATGAAACGTCCGGTATGCAGCGGCGGCTGCGCCGGCTGCCACGGGGCCCGCCGGGGCCGGGGATGCGCCTTCCCAGAGGGGCGGTGCCGGATGTGACGATAAAGCTGAAGCCGGGGGACAGTATGTTTGGATTTTGCCATAGAAAGCGTGGGGAGCATGATTGCGCCGAAGCCCGTTCGTGCGGCGGCGAAGGCTGTCCCATTTCCAAGGAGATGCAGGACGCCGGGCTCATTTCCCTGCGCAGGATGAAGGAGGGGCAGAAAGCCCGCATCGCCCATGTGCAGGCCAGCGGCGAGCTGGGGCGGCGCATCCGGGACATGGGGCTCATCCCCGGCGCGGAAGTGGAGGTGGTGGGGCGCGCCCCGCTGCGCGATCCTGTGGCCCTGCGCCTGCCGGGGTTCACGCTCAGCCTCAGGAACAACGAAGCCGACTATATCGTCGTCGAACCGTTGGAACAGGCGGGCTGAGGCCTCATGGAGCCGCAGCTTACCATAGCCCTCGCGGGCAACCCGAATTCGGGCAAGACGACGGCCTTCAACGCGCTGACCGGCTCGCACCAGCATGTGGGCAATTATCCCGGCATTACCGTGGAAAAGAAGGAAGGCTTCATCAAGATGCCTTCCGGGCGGAATGTGCGCTTTATCGACCTGCCGGGGACGTATTCCCTGACCGCCTACACGCAGGAGGAGACGGTCGCCCGGCATGTGCTGGCGCAGGAACGGCCCGACGTGGTCATCGACGTGCTTAATGCGGGCGCGCTGGAACGCAACCTCTACCTGACCATCCAGCTCTTGGAGCTCGGCGTGCCCGTGGTGCTGGCCCTGAACATGATGGACGAGGCCGCCAAGCAGGGCATGACCATTGATATGGAGCGCCTGTCGCAGCGTCTGGGCTTCCCGGTCATGGCGACCGTGGCCCGCACGGGCGAAGGGCTGCCCGAACTCTTGAAGGCGACGGAAGCCTACGTCGAAACCAAGCGCGGCGAGCCGTGGAAGCCGCTGCATATTTCGTATGGGCCCGACCTTGATCCCGTGCTGCGGGATATGGAAGCCGCCATTGCCGAGGCCGGGCTGCTGGCCTCGGAATACCCGGCGCGGTGGGTCGCGCTCAAGCTGCTGGAGCAGGACGAGGAAATCCTCACCCGCAGCCGCGCAGAAGCCCCGGAGCTTGCCGCCGATCTGGAGCGGCAGGTGGATGGGGTGGCGCGGCATTTGCGGGATACGCTGAATACGTGGCCCGAAGCCGTCATCGCGGATTACCGCTACGGGTTCATTTCCTCGCTGTTGCGGGACGGGGTGCTGATCCGGCTTCAAGACATGCACGCGCGCATCCAGTTCTCGGATCGAATGGACAAGGTGCTGACGCATCCGTTCATGGGCCCGGCGATCATGCTCGGCGTGCTTTATCTGCTGTATACCATTACCTTCACCATTGGGGAGATCCCGATGGGCTGGGTGGAGCAGGGTTTTGCCCTGCTGCGGGAAGGCGCGGACGCCGTGCTCCCCGACGGACAGCTCAAGTCGCTGGTGCTTTCGGGCATCATCGACGGCGTGGGCGGCGTCATGAGCTTTGTCCCGCTCATCATGCTGATATTCCTTCAAATCGCCTTTCTTGAAGATACCGGGTACATGGCGCGCATGGCCTACATGCTCGACCGCATTTTCCGTATTTTCGGGCTGCATGGCTGTTCGGTGATGCCGTTCATCGTTGGCGGGGGCATTGCCGGCGGCTGTGCCGTGCCCGGCGTGCTGGCGGCCCGCACCCTGCGGAGCCCCCGCGAAAAAATCGCGACGCTGTTGACCGTGCCTTTCATGGCCTGTGGAGCCAAGCTGCCGGTCTTCATCCTTTTTTCCGGCGTCTTTTTCCCTGGTCATGAGGCGGCGGTCATGTTCGGCCTGACGCTCACCGGCTGGGTGGTGGCCCTGCTCACGGCGCGGCTGCTGCGTTCGACGATCATACGCGGGCCGTCCACGCCGTTTGTTATGGAGCTCCCTCCCTATCGCCTGCCCACGATGTTGGGGCTGGCGATCCACACGGGCGAGCGCACATTCGAGTATCTGAAGAAGGCCGGTACGGTCATCCTCGCCATTTCCATCATCCTGTGGGCGGCTATGGCATATCCGCGGCTGCCGCTGGATACGCGGGCGCACTTCGCGGGCAGGCAGCAGACCATTGAGGCGAACCTTGAGGAGGCGAAGGCTTCGGGCGGCGATGTGGCCTCCCTCGAAGGGCAGCTTGCGGCCCTGCACGGTGAGCGCGCGGAACAGGCGCTCAAGCATTCGTTCGCCGGACGCCTCGGCATGGCCCTTGAGCCTTTGACGCGTCCCGCCGGGTTCGATTGGCGCACGGACATCGCACTGGTGGGCGGCTTCGCGGCGAAGGAAGTGATCGTCGCCACGCTCGGCACGGCCTATTCCCTCGGCGACGTCGATCCGGAGGAGCCTACGCCGCTGGCACAGCAGATCCGTAACGATGGGCGCTGGACGCCCGCCACCGCCTTGGCCCTGCTGGTGTTTGTGCTGCTCTACGCGCCCTGTCTGGTGACTGTCGCCGCTATCCGGCAGGAAACCGGCTCGTGGGGCTGGCCCGTGTTCAGTATGGTGTTCAACACGCTGATCGCGTTCGGGGCCGCCGTCGCCGTGCGGCATGCGGCGATGCTGTTCCTATAGGTGAAATACAGAGAGGAAGGGCCGTGTTGAAAATGGGGGCACCCGAAGCCCCTTCCCCTTCTTCCCGAAGCTATCCGTATTGATAGCCTATTCTTTTTATTGATTGTTTTTATTTATCAATTGAACAGTGAAAATATCCCTAGAGCGGGAAAGGCCGTTTCCTCAAAAAACGGATAAGGAAGGGAGCATTTGTAGAAATGCTCCCTTATTATTTTTATACAAAGAGTATATTGATTTTGAGTGATTTTAAAAAAGTATAAATATTTTATGAGGTATATTTTTATCTTATGAAATATATTTATTATATTTATTTGTTTAATTCGCTTTGTATGACTCTCTATTATTAAATAGAGATATGTTCTTTTTATATATTGTTTTATTTGATATATTTTAATTTTTATAATGTCGTTCTTGAAAGTTGATCTGGTATTCTTCAAATAATGCCATATATGGTTTTCAAAAGCCTTTACTTGAATCATGAAGCACCCTATAGATGGAAACGTTTCTGCATCAAACCTTATAGATATGATTTTTCCCGCTCAGATTTAAGATGATTTTAACATTTGTGGATGGAGGTATGCAATGCGAAGGGACAGGGGACAGCAGGGCTTTACGCTCATTGAAATCATTTCCGTCTTGGTCATCCTCGGCATTCTCGCCGCTGTGGCCGTTCCGAAGTATTATGACTTGCAGCAGGATGCGCAGAAAAAAGCTGCGATGGCCGTTGTTTCTGAAGTGCAGGCCCGCGTGAACCTGAAATTCGGACAGGAGCTTTTGGCGGGAAAGTCTTGTACTGCGGCGCAAGGCCTTGCGGAGGCATTGGCAACAAGCCCTGCCGATTTGGGAGGCTGGAAGCTGACGTTAGGGACTAAAAAAGATAGTGTTTATTCGGTTACTGATGCCACGCCTCCCGGAGCGAATGCAACTGCTGTTGCCCTTGCCAATGCCAATATCAGCATCCCCGACTGCACTCAGGCGAACTGATCCCATATCCACGTTTCAACTATAAATCAGAAAGAAGAGGCGGCTCCTCAAGGAATCGCCTCTTCTTTTGAGCTGTGCCATAGGAAACGGCTGATGCTTTATTTCTTGAAATTCAAAAGGAATAGCTCATAAAATGCCCCAATCATGGAGCCCATCAGCGAAAAAAAGGATAAAAAGTCTGTACTTTCAGTATATTGTGGAAATAAAACAACCATGTCCTATGACAGGGACAATCCATTTAAAAAAGCTGCTCACCGAACAATAGAATTTCCCAATCAATCCTGCAAATTTACCGACGCATCAGGCCCATACCTGCCGCCGGAAGCCATTTACAACATCCTCAGAGCCCGGCCTTTTCCTAACACCTTAAACCAACAATCAAAATTGATGTTTTTCTAAAGGCTCTGTTCAAGTTTACGGTTGATAAAGAGAAAGGCTCTGTTATCGTTTATGGTTGTTTTATCTCCACAGTGCGGTGAAAATACAGCCTTTTTCTCCGGTTTTCCCCTTGGCTGGATTCACTGATAAGGCATTTTTCCGGTTATCCCTTTGGATCTTCAAGGAAAAAGCATCAGCCATTTTTTATGGCAAAGCCTTTTCTAGGTCGTGTCGCCAATTAGATATAATTTATTGAAACTATTTAACTATTTTTAAATCATGAAAATATTGTTTTAATAATTTCAAATAATTATATATAAAAATAACGACACAACCTAAAAGGCTCTGTTATGGCATTTGGTTGTTTTATCCCTGTAATATGCTGAAAATGCGTGTTGTTATCTAATTTTTCGCTGATAAACTCAAAGGTTGAGGGCATGTTATTGGCTATCCCTTTAGAGCTTCAAGAAATAAAGCATCAACCGTTTCCTATGACACGGCCTTCTAAAAAACGCCAATGTACTTTTTCCACGCCCTCTTCCCCTCCATTACGCAGCCCTTCGCACTAGAAATAATAGGAAAATAAACTGCTAAACGGACTTGAAAAGCAAGATACGCCAAGGCCGGGAATAATAAACCCAGCCGAACAAACTTTCACACCGTTCCCCCTACACTTGGGGGAATCCATAAAAAAGCCTCCTGCCGAAGCGATGCCGCAGACGAAACAATCACCCAACATCGTTCGAGAGGAGGCAGAAAGGCCCTGTCATGGCATGTGGCTGTTTCATCTCCACAACACAGTGAAAAATACAGCCTTTTCCCCCGGCCTTCCCCTTGGCTGAGTCCGAGCCTAAGGCATTTTGCCGGTTATTCCTTTGGAACTTCAAAGAAAAAACATCAGCCGTTTTCTATGACACAGCCGACAGCAAAAGAACGGCCGCGAACAGGGATTCGATAACGTCGAAAGTCTTGGGAGGGGAAAGGGGGAGGTTTGGAGGGGGGAAGGGGAAGCCTTTCTTCAGAAAGGTTCCCCTTCCCCCCTCCAACTCTTTCCTACTTCACCAGCTTCCTCAACCATGAGATCGGATGCATGGACGGGAGCTTCGTGTGGTGCGAAATCTGAAGGCGGCAGGTGCCGCACTCGGTAACGCAATACTCGGCGGCACTGTCCTTGACGGCCTTGAAGAGATCGGAACCGACCGAGGCCGCCACGTCGTACTTTTCCTTCTTGAAGCCGTAACTGCCGGAAATGCCGCAGCAGCCGGAACGGGCGTCCTCGACGTTGGCGGAAGCCATGCGGAGCAGATCAAGGCCCGGCTTGCCGATGCCCTGCGCGCGCAGGTGGCAGGGGGCATGGTACACCAGCTTCGTGGCGTCTTCGCGTACGTCGATGTCGAGCTCGCCGGACTCGATGAGGCCGATGAGGAACTCACAGGCGTCCTGCACATGGGGGACAATGGCCCCATGCTTGCCGAGTTCCGGGAAATACTCGGCATACTCCTGCTTGAGCATGAGCTGGCAGCTCGGGCAGACCGTCAAAACGGGCACGTCGCCGGACGAAACGAGCGCGGCGAGCGTGTCCACGTTCCGGCTCGCGGCGGCGCGGGCGTCGTCGAAGAAGCCGTTCGCCACCATCGGCAACCCGCAGCACTCGAAGTCGGGCACGATGACCTCATACCCCGCCTTTTCCAGCATGAAGACGAGATCCTTGCCCGTCTGCGGGTCGTAGTCGTTTACGTAACAGCCGGGGAAGAAGACCGCCTTCTTGGTGAGGCGGCTGCGATCCGAGGCCGTCAGCATCGCGTTGTGGTCGCCCATCCATTCCGTGAAGCTCCGGGGCACGAACACGGGCATGGGCGCGCGGGCGTCCACGCCGAACTTGTCGAGGATGAGCCGGGTCAGCGCGTTGGTGGAGCCGACATTGACCAGCCAGCCCGGAAAACGGCGGGCCAGCCTGCCGAGCATACGCCCGTGGGAGAGTACCCAGTCGCGCAGGGGCGGCTTGTGGCGCTTGCAGTATTCCGCGCGGGCCAGCATGTTGAGGGTCGAAATCTTGACCCCGGACGGACAGGCGATGTCGCAGTTCTTGCAGTTGGAACAATAGTCCAGCGCCTCGATTTCCGAGATTTCGCCTCCGCCGGTTTCGTCATACAGGCGGAAACGCTCGGACGAAGGCCCGGTCAGCTTCGGCCCCTTGAAGGCCCGCGTCGCCTTGGTGACGGGGCAATAGGCCACGCAGGTCGAGCAGGTCGTACATTTATCAACAGTTTCAATAGGTTTCATACGCACCTCAGGCGTTCATGGCTGCAAAGAGGGCCGTGGACAGCGCGACGCCGTTGCCGGACTTCTCCGCGGCGTGATCGTAGCCGCCGAGCGTCTTGCCGATAAAGAACACGTTGTCGCACAGCGGGTTGCCGTCCTTGCCGAGCGGGCGGAGCTTGGCGTCCACATCCGGGCCAAGCAGGGCGAAGCCGTGCGACGGGCGGGGCGTCCCCGGCGTCTGGCGGCAGGCAGGGTAGGCTTCCGGCAGCGACCACTCCGGGGACGACGGGTTCAGGGGCAGATCAATATTAAAGATCGGCTCCCATGCCCGTTCGGGCTCGGTGGCGAACCCTTCGCTGAGCACGCCGCCCGTGGCGATGATGAAGGAACGCGCCTCATAGCGGCGCTCCTGCCCGTTGTTGGTTGTGATCAGCGCGGCGCAGCGCCCGTTTTCGACCACGGCCCCGGTGATGGTGGACTGCTCGATGAGATCCACATTGTATTTCTTGAGCAGGCGCAGGAGCAGGGCGTGCAGGCGCAGGCCCGTTACGGCAGGGGGCAGGCTGGAAATTTCGTTGACGATGTGCCCCGTGCGATCCCTGACGGCGTTGTGCACGTCGTTGTTGGCGGCGGTGCCGAGGATGGCCGGGACGAACACCGCGCCGGGCACGCCGCGCACGATGTATTTGTTCAGGCTCATGCTCAGCCAGAGGATGCCTTCGGGCGTATCCAGATAGCGGGCCAGATCGAGGGTGGAGAGGTCGCGCTGGAGCGGGAACGGGCTCGGCAGGATGACCGGCACGATGTTCTTCCCCGCGTACCCCTTGCGCGTCATAAGGCCCTGCGCCACCAAAGCCGGGGAGAAGTCCTTGAGCCCCTCGACCCCGGCGATGAAAATGTTGCCCGCTTCGGCCACGCCGTGCATCGACATGGTATGCGGCACAAGATAGCTCGGCTTGGTCGTGCCGAGGGCCGTCACCACGCGGGTATTTTGTTCGTTGTTGCAGAGGTAGGGGCAGCCGCCTTCTTCGCAGAATTCGAGGAAGCCGGACAGCGCCTTTTTGACGGTTTCCTCACCGACGATGGCATAGGGATGGCGCGGGGACAGGCTGCCGAAGCCGTCAAAGGGCGAGGTAAGGGGCGTGCCGTCGGAACGGTAGCCGAGCACGTCGATGGTGCCGCCGCCGATGGCGAGCACGCCGGAGCCCTTGGTGACGAGCAGCGTGCGCTTCCCGGCCTTTGCCGCGAACAGGGCCGCGCTCAGCCCGGAAAGGCCGCCCCCGGCGATCATGACGTCATAGGGTGTTCTCTTGATCATTCGTCGGCTCCGTCTACGTTGAGGGTCGCGCCGTACATGCCGCGCGCCAGCTCGGTTTCACGCAATTCGCTGCCCCACAGCACCGGGCGGATGCCGTACCAGCGCTCCTGCTGGAAGCTCTGGAGCAGATCCGGCGCGCCGCAGGGGAGGGCGTCGCACTCGCCGGTGCCGCAGGCCCGCATCCCGGCGGGCAGCAGCTTGGCTTCGAGCACCGCGCCCACGCCGCGCAAGCCGCAGAAGCTCCCCTGACAAGTACCCATGCCCATACGGGTGCGGCGGCGGATGTCATTAAGGGAATGGGACGTGGGCTCTGAGGCGACCTGTTCAAATTCCGCAATGGTGACGCGCTCGCATTCGCACAAGAGCGCCTTTTTCCACGGCGCGGCCTCAAGGCGTTCCACCGTGGCGGCAAAACTGTCGCCAAGGCGGGATTCGGCCTGTTCCAAGCCTTGAGCCGGGAAGACCTTGCGCGCGCGTTCCAGCAGGGCCGGGGGCGTATCCTCCACCAGCGGCTCCACGGCGGTACGGCACTGTGCGGTCACGCCGAGCTTGGCGCAGACGAGGTCGGCCATGCGCTCACCCATGAGGCGGTAGGTGGTCAGCTTGCCGCCGCAGATGGTCGCCATGCCCTTGAGCCCTTCCTTTTCATGGTCGAGGACTACGAAATTGCGGGAAGCGCCCCGGCCTTCGGCGGACGGGTCGGCGGTGTACAGGGGCCGCGTCCCCGCGAAGGTGCGGAGGATGCGGTAGCTGTCGATTTCCGGGAAAAGCACGCGGCCTATGTCGAGCAGCTCATGCACTTCGGCGGTATCCGGCACGGTATCGTCGGGCTTGTCGGTCTTCTTGGAGGTGGTGCCGAGGATGGTGATGGAGCCGTGCGGCACGAAGATGTCGCCGTCGGACGCCTTGCGCAGCCGGTTGATCACGCGGCTGGTGAAGCGGTGGTTGAAGGCCACCAGCGTCCCGCGGTCGGGCTTGACGTTGATGTCCAGCCCCGCGGTATGGGCCAGTTCGCCCACCCAGCTCCCGGCGGCGTTGACCACGAAACTACAGGGGATTTCCCCGGTCTGCCCGGTGCGGGAGTCGCGCACGCTTACGCTCGTGACCTGCCCGTTGGCGCTGTTGATGGAGGTGACTTCCGTATAGGTGCGGAAGCCCGCGCCATGCCGGACGGCGTTCTGGACGTTCTGCCAGACGAGGCGGAAGCCGTCCACGGCGGAGTCGGGAACGCGGTACACGGACACGATATTGCCCGCAAGGTTGGGTTCGAGCGTCCGGGCCTCCTTCACGGAGATGGGGATGGCTTCGATCCCGCACTTGTCGCAGGCCGTGACCCACGCGGCTTCAAACTCGGCCCCGTCTTCGGGCGTGCGGACGAAGAAGCCTTCGGTTTCCTCGACGCAGTGCTTGCCGATGCGCCGGAGGATGCGGTTTTCCTCAATACATTCCCGGCCCGCCTCGGCGTCTTTCACCGCGTAGCGCGCGCCGCTGTGGAGCAGGCCGTGGAAGCGGGAGCTTGTGCCGTGGACGAGGTCGCGCTGTTCGAGCAGCAGCGCCTTGACCCCGCGCATGGCGAGGTCGCGCAAGGTTCCCGCGCCCGTGGCTCCGCCGCCGATGACGACGACGTCCCAGTGCCGTTTGGTATATTCTGAAAGTTCCTGCATGGATGTTCCCGTTCTTTCTGGATTTGTTCCGGGGTCGCCCCGGAAGTGCGTCGCTCCTGAAAATAGCCTCTTTGACATCCGTTTACAATAGAATATTCACATATGAAACTTTAGACAAGGACAAAAAGTTCTTATCCGAAAATTTTGGGAAGTGGGTTATTGGGGAGGGGGAAGGGAGCCTTTTGGAAAA
>NZ_DBMAFI010000044.1:0-29033 GCF_057864385.1 Bilophila sp.
AAAACTCTTGAAATGGTAGACCTGACAATGGCACTTTTTGCCAGATTCCATGTCAATGGAAGCTGGAAAGATATTGCGTCATTATTTAGTTGACACCCTCTATTATTTTTAATACATATTGATTTTCTATTTGCCATATTCCTTTTAATTTAACACAATTCCTCATAAAAAGTACGAATATATGAAAACCACTTTTTTATTGCCTAACACATACCAATAATTTTATAATATTCACAATTTTTATTGTGAATCTATCCACAATATCTCTATGATATATTTTCTCTATAAAAATTTTCTATACACAGACAAATACCATCATATACAACCCTATAATTCAAATCAACACTATTACATTACCGTAGAAAACAAATTTTCTAAAGATGCCTTGTACGTAATAGTATCCGTTTGAAACAGTATTTGTTTTGCTTTCATCTTTGCCTATGCGGAAACGGGCAGTACTCATATTTTTCGGAAAATACATATTTCATCAGTGGTTATACCAAGATACAGCAAATACAACGAATATTGCAATAAAATTCTTTATATAGAACCCTATCTCTATATATGTTTTATTTAACGCTTTGACAATCCTACTCTCTTGTTTAATATAAAAAATCTCTAAAACCATTTGTTGAATGTGAAAAAGATTTGGGAAACGATTCTCTTTTCGTTTTATTCAAAATATGTTTTAGGCATAAGCAGTGCTGAAAGACAAAGAGGCGACCATGAACCATAGGCCTGAAGAACTCTTTTCCGTCTTCTTTTCAACCATTTTTGAATCGTCCTGCATATCGGACTTTACACGGAAAGTATCCTCTTTCCTCAAGCGGTATATGCCTGTATCCGCCGCATATATCTGCTTTTTTGAAAAAGATACCCTTTTTAAGGTAGCCGAGCATGTCAACTACATAAAAGCGCCTTTCCCGGATCAAGTCATCATACCGGAAGATATTCTCAACCGTATGTATGTGGAAGACAATTTCTTTACCGGAGACGTCCACTCCATAAGGAACTTTACGGGGGAGGAATCCTGCGTCTTTTCTGAATTCAGGAACAGCCTTTTCAACAACGAAGAGTCCTCCAGCATCTATATTCCTATCAAACACCATGTCCTTGAAGACATTCATATTTACATGTCCATATACAGCATCGGAAAGAATAGGTTCTCACAAGAAGACATCGATATATGTTCATTCATACAGCCGATGCTTATAGACACCTTCAATAGTATTCTTCTTTATAACGACATCAACGCGCTGAAGCAGTCTTTCATTGCGGAAAAATCCCCCTCGGTGGCCAAGAGCATTATAGAACGGTACGATTCCTCAGCAAACGGGGATGCCTTCCCCACGCTTGACGCCATCATCATCGAGCATATCAAGTTGGCCATCACAAAGGCCAATGGGAAAATTGCCGGGCCTGATGGGGCCGCAAGCCTGCTTGGACTGAACACAAGCACGCTGTGGTCCAAGATCCGCAAATACAATATTGATCCTAAGACGCTTACCGAGTAAGCGCCAAAACAATAAATCTCCCTCATAACGGGTGGGTTGTTGTTTCGGCCGCCTCGCGCCCTCAACAGGCTGAAGCCCATAATATGAGAAAAGCCAATCCATACGGATTGGCTTTTCTCATGCGCGGGCTGTCGGCAAAGCGGCCTACTCGGCCTCTTGCTTACAGACATCAATCCATGTCCCGCCGGTTACCCGTTCCAAATCGGCGAGCGAAAGGCACACCGCATTGTTCGGGGCCCCCGCCGCAGGATAAACCGGGTCAAAGGCCTTGAGGCTGCGATCAAGGAAAATCCGTACCCCCTTGTTTACCGCAAAAGGGCAAACCCCGCCGATGGGGTGCCCGATGAGGGACTCCACTTCCTCCCCCTGCGGGAACTTCGCCTTTTCCTTAAATTGATCCTTGAATTTCCGGTTGTCGATCCGTGCCGTGCCCATCACCACAATCACGATGGGCCCTTCAGCCGTCTTAAATGACAGTGTTTTGGCGATGCGTCCGGGTTCGCATCCGGCTGCGACAGCCGCCAGTTCGACAGTGGCGCTGGACGTGGCGAATTCGCGGTAGCCGCCAAGAACGCCGAAAGCCTCAAGCTGTTTCTTCACTTCATCAATACGCATTGTCCCATCCTTCTCATAGCTGTGCCGGGCTTGAAAACACGCCCCGCCACCATAGTCAACCGGAGGCGCAACGACAAGATGCCCTCTCGACCTTGCCGCGCATCTCTGCCATACTGGCGCTTTCTCCCGAGCCGTTTTCCTTACGAGACGTTTATGCGTATTTTTGTTTTCCTCGGCACCATACTCGTCATATTCATCCTGTTTACAGGGCACGTGCTGCTGGTCACGAAGGACGCGCCGGACGACAGCTATCTCCCGTCGCTGGAGTCGTCCATCAGCATGCTCTCGCCCATGACGGCCATGCCTCAACTGTTCACCCCCAAAGAACAGACGTGGATAGATGAACACCCCGTCATCAGCGTAAGCATGACCCCGGCCTTCATCCCGTTGTCCGATCCCAAGCAGCTCAACGCCTATTCGGGCATCAGCCTTGACTATCTGCGGCTCCTTTCCCGCATCATCGGGGTCCAGTTCCGTATAGAGCCGCAATCCAACTGGGCCACGGCGCTCGAAGACGCCAAGCAGTGGCGGACGGATTTGTTCGCCATGGTGGAGCCGACGCTCGCCGCCGACGCCAACCTGCGCCTTACCCGCCCCCATACCCCGCTCCCCGGCATCATTGTGATCCGCGAAAACGCGCAGCACACCACCAGCCTCAAGGAGCTCGCCGGAAAACGGGTTTCCGTCGTCTACAGGCATTACTGGCACAATTACCTTGAAAACCGCTACCCCGGCATCATTCTTGACCCCGTCAGCAATCCGCTGCAAGGGCTGTTCCGGGTCATGTCCGGGCATTCCGATGCGCTGGTCGACTATAAGGCCAGCGTCCTCCCCAAGCTGGAAGACAACGCGCATCTGCGGCTTCAGGCAACCTCGACCATCCCCGCCCAGAGCGGCCTGTCCATCGGCGTGCGCTCGGACTGGCCCGAACTGCACAGCATCCTTGACAAAGCCCTCTACCAGATCCAGCCCCCCGAAAGGGAGCTCATCAACAGCCGCTGGCTCAGCCGCCAGCCGTCGTTCCATCTTCCCCCGCGCACATTCTGGATAAGCCTGCTCGGCATTGAAGTCGTCCTGTCCGTCCTGCTGCTGATTATTTTCTGGAACTTCCAGCTCCGCCGCAAGGTTGAGGAACGTACCAAGCGGCTGGCCGCCGAACTGGAAAAAAGCGCCAAGGCCGAAGATCTCCAGCGCCTCAACACCGAGCTCCAGCAGGCCATGAAAGCAGCCGACGCCGCCACGGAAGCCAAAAGCCGTTTCCTCGCCAACATCAGCCACGAGATCCGCACGCCGCTGCACGGCATCATTTCCTTTACCGAATTGGCCTACCTGAAAAACAACCCGCTGCCGCGCAACCACCAGCGCACCATTCTGGATCTGTCCTACGCCCTGCTCGACATCGTCAACGACACGCTGGACTTCTCCAAGATCGAAGCGGGCGAAATGGACACGGACACCGCCCCGTTCATGCTTGATGAAGTGATCCTGCGCGTTTGCGATATGACCATGCGCGGCAGCATGGCGCGCGAGCTGGAATGCCTGATCGACATCGATCCTTCCACGCCGCTGGCGCTTCTCGGCGATGCGGGGCGCTTGCAGCAGATCCTGACCAACCTGATGGGCAACGCCGTCAAATTCACGCCTCCGGGCGGGCGCATCCATCTGCAAGTCCGGCACGGCGGCAACCTCCATCTTTCCGAAAACCAGAACAAGGCGCAATTCCTGTTCTTCGTGCACGACACCGGCGTCGGCATCGCCCCGGATCAACTGCCGCAACTGTTCCAGCCGTTCAAACAGGCCGACTCCTCGCTGACCCGGCGGCACGGCGGCACGGGCCTCGGCCTGAGCATCGCCCGGTATATGGTCGAAAACATGGGCGGGGAAATCTGGGTCGAATCGGAAGTCGGGCAAGGAAGCACATTCGCGTTCTCCATACGGCTGGCGCTTCAGGAGCAGGTGGAGGTGCTCGGCGGCAATACCTTTATGGATCTGCAGGCGGTCGTGGTCAGCTCGTCGGATACGGGCGTCCGGGTCATGCGCCGCACGCTGGAGGCCCTCGGCATCCGATGCCAAAGCCATGTCGCCAGCAGGGTGGGCCCGCTTTCCGTCCTCGCCTCGCTGGGGAAAAAACCGCTCAGGCCGGATTTCATCATCATCGATCGTCTTCTCGGCGATGGGGACTGTCCCCCGGCCCTGCGCCTTGCGGCGGAACTCCAATTGCGCTGCGCCGCCCCGGTCCCGCTCGTGCTTGTGGGCGGCCCAAGGGAAGGCCTCGCCATCTCCGAACTCAAGGACAAGCCCTATCCCGTCGAGGTCATACCGGCCATTACCGTGCGCTGCGTCCGCTCCACCCTCCGCAAGCTGTTTGATCGGAAAAAAGCGGGCTTCAGGGAGCCGCGCCCGGCGCAGTCGCCGGTGACGCCGGATCTGTCGGACGTCCGCATCCTCGTGGCCGAGGACAACCCCGTCAATCAGGAGATCATGTCCATACTGCTCGAAGAAACCCACGCCCGCATCAAGATGGCCGGCAACGGCATCGAAGCCCTTGCCCTGCTGGAGCGCGAAGCCTTCGACCTCATGTTCCTCGACATCCAGATGCCGGACATGGACGGCTACGAAACCATCAAGATCATGCGGGAACGCGGCTATGTCCTGCCCGTCGTCGCGCTTACGGCCCATGCCATGCAGTCCGACAAGCAGCGCTGTCTGGATGCGGGAATGGACGCGTACCTTTCCAAGCCGTTCAAACAGGCGCTGCTCTTCGACACCATCCACAGCCTGCTCCCTGAGTACTACCGGGTTCCGGAAGCGCAGGCGGAAGAGCAGGCACGGCCTTCCTTGCCCGATGCGGAATCGTGGGCATTCCTGCCCCCCTGCTTCTCGCCTGAAACCGTGATCCAGACAGGCCTGTCGCCGCAGCAGTACCCCACCATCCTGCAAAGTTTCGCCAGGAACCACGCGCAGGATGCCGCCCTCTTCCGCCATGCCGTCCGCACCCATGATTGGGAATCCCTCCGTGAACGGGCGCACGCCCTCAAAGGGGCCTCGGCCAACCTCGGCGCGCTGCATTTGCGGGACGCGGCCCGCACGCTGGAACTGGAAGCGCAATCGCAGTTGGACAAGGGCTACCCCAATGCCGCCTTGTCCACGCTCCAAGGCAGGCCGCTCGCCGCCTTGCTGCCCGAACTGGAAGAGGCCCTCGGCGATGTCCTTGAGGCCGCCGCGAAGCTGTGCCCGTCGGACAAGGAAACGAAAAACGCGGACGGCCCCTCGGCCACCGCCTCCAAGCCCAAACTCGACATCGCCAAATTGGGCGCTTATTATAATGATCTGGTCGAGGCGCTCCAGCAGGCCGCGCCCGGGCGCATCCGCATCGCCTTGGGCAGCCTGCTGGTGATTTGCAATGCGGACGAATATCCCTTACTCCACACCCTGAAAATGCATGTGGACAATTATGACTATGAAGCTGCTCTGACCGTTTTGGAAAGGATCCGCCCTTCCCTGTTCTTGAGCAGCGCCCCAAGTACGGAGCCTTCCGATGCAGCCCAATAAGCCTGTCGTTCTGGTCGTGGATGACGATCCCGTCAATCTGGACATCCTGGTCCAGACCCTCGAACAGGACTATTTCCTCATCATCGCCAAAAACGGAAAGCGCGCGCTGGATTTGGCCTTCAGCCACCATCCCGATCTCATCCTGCTGGACATCCTCATGCCTGAGATGGACGGCTTTGAAGTCTGCCAGCGCCTCAAGGCGGACAAAAAGACCGAGGGCATCCCGGTGATCTTCCTGTCCGTGATGGAGTCGCCCGGCCAGAAGCACCGCGGGTTTGAAGTCGGCGGCGTCGACTATGTGACCAAGCCTTTCCATGCCGATGAAGTGCTGGCCCGCGTCCGCACGCACATCACCAACAAGCGCCTCCGGGAGGAGCTCGAAAGCCACAACATGCTCATCGGGATGGAGCTGCACGAGAAAAGCCGCCAGCTTGAAACCCTGATGAACAACCTTCCCGGCCTCGCCTATCAGGGCGAGCATTCGCCGGATCGGAAAGTCCGCTTCGTCAGCCAAGGGGTTACACGCCTTACCGGGTACACGCCGGAGCACTTCATGGGGCCGGACGGGATGGGCCTGCTTGCCCTCGTCCACCCGGACGACAGGGAACACGTTTCGGAAACGCTGGAAAACGCGCTCAGGAAGAAAGAGCCGTTTGAACTGACCTATCGGATCATCACCTCGTGGAATGAGGAAAAATGGGTCTGGGAGCAAGGCGCGGGCGTCCATGCCGAAGGATCCGGGGAACAGGCGCCCCTCCTCGTCGAAGGCTTCATCAACGACGTGACCGAAAAGCAGAAGCAGGACAACACGATCCGGCAGGAAAACAAGGAGCTGCGTGAGCGCCTCAAAGCCCGATGTTCAGGCGACATCGTGGGCAATTCGCCGCAGATCACCGCCGTCTTCGACCTCATCGCCAAAGCGGCGGCCGTGGACGACAACGTGGTCGTTTACGGCGAATCGGGGACAGGCAAGGAACTGGCGGCCCGGGCCATCCACGACGGCAGCTCCCGGTATCAGCAGCCCTTTGTGGCGGTCAACTGCGGGGCCATCCCCGAAAGCCTCTTTGAAAGCGAGCTGTTCGGCTACAAGAAAGGCGCGTTTACCGGCGCGACGGCCGACAAGAAAGGGTATCTGGATCAGGCCGACGGGGGTACGCTTTTCCTCGACGAGCTAGGGGAAATCAGCCTCATGGGGCAGGTGAAGCTGCTCCGCGCCATTGAGCACGGCGGATTTACGCCCGTCGGCGGCTCCCAGATCCACCGCCCGAATGTGCGCATCATCGCGGCCACGAACCGGGATCTCCTTGAGCGCGTCAATGAAGGGGCCATGCGCCGCGACTTCTACTACCGCATCCACGTCATCCCCATCCACCTCCCGCCGCTGCGGGAACGCAAGTCGGACATCCCCCTGCTGGTGGAGCATTTCCTGAAGGCCTATCCGAGCAACAAGCGTTTCGAGTACATGGACAGCGAGATGCTGCACGCGTTCATGCTCTATGACTGGCCCGGCAATGTCCGTGAGCTGCAAAATGTGCTCTACCAGTACCTGAGCCTGGGGACGGCGCGCCTGGGTGATACGATCATCGGCGAGGCCACCGCACAGGCGGCCGCCTCCGAGCCCCCGGAAGATTCCCTGACGCTGGCGGAAGCGCTTTCCCGTTTTGAGAAGGTCTACCTGCTGAATGCCTTGAAAAAAAACAACTGGAAACGCGGCCCGACGGCGGACAGCCTCGGTATGGACAGGCGTACCTTGTTCAGGAAAATGAAAGACTTCGGCTTGGAAAAGGAATAGCGCCCGCGCGCTGCACTCCCCGCCCCTGTCAGAGCGCCTCCCTCAGCAGAAAGGGAGGCGCTTTCCTGTTTTGGGGCCAGTGAAAAAATGTCGCATTTCTGTCCCATTTTTTCATGCCCTTTTTGGTGATGGGCGTTTCCAGCGGCGGCCCTATTCGTGCTTTTTATCCCAATCACGGTTTATTATACGGGATTTTTTTCCCAACCATAGCGAGAGCGTATCGCCCGTACCGCATCCCAACAGAATAATACATTGAAATACAATATGTTATAATTTGGGAAATTTTTGTCCCAAAAAAAATCCCCTCCATTCCCTTTTTGGGACATTTTGATCCTATTTTTCCGGGGCATCAAGGCAACCTCTGATGAAGCGGAACTTTTTTACTTTTTTTCTTCTCTTCGGCATCATCCCTATTCCCCTCAAATAAAAGCCTTCTTTACTCCAGAACCAGAGACGGCGGGCTGTTTTTGAGGATCGCGCCCAGCTTCTGGCACCATCTTTGCTCATTAGAGAACAAGATTGGAGCCGAAAGTGCAACTTGTGAGGGAGCAATCCCTTGCCGGCGTATCGCCTCCAGAAAGGATCCAGAGGCGGCGCTTCAGCCAATGTATGGACTAGCGTACGAGGTCCATGAATTGGCCAAAGCGCGTTCCTCCCTAGGAGGCGGCACCAGCGTGTTCGCCTTGAAAAAAGACAAAGGAGCCACCAGTGCCCACCACCCCAGAATCACGCATCAAGATTCAGGTGAATAACCTCACAAAACGGTTTGGGGATCTGACCGTCCTCGATGGGATCAACTTCAACATCAAAGAAGGCGAGCTCCTTGCCATCGTCGGCCCTACGGGCTGCGGCAAAACCACCTTCTTGAACACCCTGTCCAAGCTGATGCCCACCACTGAGGGCGAAATCCTCATTGATGGGGAAGAAGCGAACCCCAAGAAGCACAACATCTCGTATGTGTTTCAGGAACCGACCTGTCTGCCTTGGCGTACCGTCCGCGAAAATGTGGCCTACGGCATGGAAGTCAAGGGCGTCGGCAAGGAGGAGCGTGAAGCGCGCGCGACCCAAATCATGGATCTCGTCGGCCTGTCTTCCTGTGCCGATCTGTATCCCAACCAGGTTTCCGCCAGTATGATGCAGCGCATCGCCGTTTCGAGGGCGTTCGCCGTGAATCCCGACCTGCTGCTGATGGACGAACCGTATGGACAGCTCGACGTCAAGCTGCGTTTCTACCTTGAGGACGAGCTGGTCAACATCTGGAGAAAGCTCAACAGTACCGTTCTGTTCGTGACGCACAACATCGAAGAAGCGGTTTACGTTGCCGAACGTATTCTGGTGCTGACCAACAAGCCCACCAAGATCAAGGCGGAAATCCCCGTGGATCTCCCCCGCCCCCGTAACCTGATCGATCCCAAGTTCGTGGAGCTGCGCAAGCAAGTCACCGAACTGATCCGTTGGTGGTAACCCAGGTTAGACGAGGCCCGCCTCTCTAACGCAGCACAGACACGAGGATGTGACTCATGGCCTACAAAGAAGTAAGCGTCAAACAGCCATTGCTTCTGACCATCCTTCCCTACATAAGCATCATCATCTTTTTCGCCTTCTGGGAAGGCGTGGTGCGTACAGGGATCATTCCGAATACGTTGCTGGCATCGCCCTCACAGGTGTTCGCCGCGTTCATCGACAAACTCAGCAACCCCAACCCCGACGGCGCCGTCATGGCGACGCACGCGTGGACATCCATTCAGGAAGCCTTCATCGGGTATGTGCTCTCGCTCGTCGTAGGCATCCCGCTTGGGTTGGCTATGGGCTGGTTCAATGTGGTTGAAGGTCTGTTCCGCCCGATCTTTGAACTCATCCGCCCCATCCCCCCCATCGCGTGGATTCCGCTTACCGTTTTCTGGTTCGGCATCGGCCTTGCCGGTAAGGTGTTCATCATCTGGATCGCGGGCATCGTGCCTTGCGTCATCAACTCCTACGTCGGCGTGCGCATGACCAACCCGACCCTTATCCAGATGGCCCGCACATATGGCGCCAACAACTGGCAGATTTTCACGCAGCTCTGCATCCCGTCCGCCCTTCCCATGGTGTTCGGCGCCCTGCAGCTCGCTCTGGCCTACTGCTGGACCAACCTTGTGGCCGCGGAACTGCTGGCCGCCGACTCCGGCCTCGGCTTCCTCATCACTATGGGTGGACGTCTCGGCCGTCCCGACATCATCGTCCTCGGCATGATTTGCGTGGGTCTGTCCGGTGCAGTCATCGGCTTCATCATCGACCAGGTTGAAAAGAAACTGCTGGCTGGCATCAGGAGGTAAGCGGCATGACCAGTTCTATCGCCAACGAAACCGTCGACCACTCCAAAAACCGCGAACCGTTCAGCTTTTACAAGTTCATTACCAACAAGTATTTCCTCAACGTGGTTTCCATCGTCCTGTTCCTCGCCCTGTGGGACTACGTGGCGAAAGAGAAGATCTTCCGCGACTCTCTGGCCCGTCCGATGGAAGTGGTGGATCAGCTGTACCGCCTGACCTATATGAAGTTCGCCGGCACCAACCTTCTGGGCCACATTTGGGCCAGTACCCAGCGCGTGCTCATCGGCTTCGTCAGCGCCAGCATCGTCGCCGTGCCCCTCGGCCTGTTCATGGCCCTGAACAAGTACGTCAACGCGATTGTGAAGCCCCTGTTCGACCTGTTCAAGCCCATGCCGCCCATCGCTTGGGTGTCCATCGCCATCCTGTGGTTCGGCATCGGCGAAATGTCCAAGGTGTTCATCATCATCATCGGCACGTTCGTCCCTTGTCTGCTCAACGCGTACAACGGCGTGCGCCTCGTTGACCCCGACCTGTATGACGTTATCCGCGTCCTCGGCGGCTCGCGCCGGGATGAAATCTTCCACGTATGCTTCCCCGCGTCGTTCCCCGCAGTCTTCGCCGGCCTCCAGATCTCCCTCAGCTCCGCTTGGACCTGCGTTCTGGCCGCCGAACTGATGAACTCCCGCGACGGCATGGGCTTCCTTATCAAGCGCGGCATGGACACCCACCAGCCCACCCTCGTGCTCGGCGGCATGGTCCTCATCGCGGCAGCGGCTTATGGAACCTCTCTGCTGGTCACGCTCCTCGAAGGCAAGCTCTGCCCTTGGAAGCGCACCATTGAAAACCTCTAAGCACAGCTTGAGAAAGGAAAGCATATGACCACCTGCAACTGCGAACCGAAACTCAAACTCCGCTGTGAAAACGTCAGCAAGACCTTCATTCAGAAGGGCAATCAGGAAGTCCCCGTCATCCGCGACGTCACTCTTGATGTGTATGAAAACGAGTTTCTGGTCATCCTCGGCCCCGGTCAGTGCGGCAAGTCCACGCTGCTGAAGATCTTCGCCGGGCTGGAAACGCCCGACACCGGATTTGTGACGCTTGACGGCCAGCCCATTACCGGCCCCGGCCCCGACCGCGGCATCGTCTTCCAGGGGTACATGCTCTTTGCATGGAAAAACGTTCGTGATAACGTGGAACTGGGCCTCAAGCTCCGCAATATCCCCGCCAACGAGCGGCACGAGATTGCGCAGCACTACATCGACATGGTGGGGCTGACCGGCTTTGAAAAGCACTACCCGCATCAGTTGTCCGGCGGTATGAAGCAGCGCGTGGGCATCGCCCGCGCCTATGCGAACTCCCCGAACATCATGCTCCTTGACGAGCCTTTCGGACAGTTGGACGCCCAGACCCGTATGTTCATGCAGAAGGAGACCGCGCGCATCTGGGAACAGGAAAAGCGTACCGTCATCTTCGTCACCAACAACATCGACGAGGCCCTGTTCCTCGGCGACCGCATCATCCTGATGGAAGGCAAGCTTCCGGGGAGCATCAAGACCGAATACATGATCGATCTTCCCCGCCCCCGCGAGCACACCAGCATGGAGCTGTTGAAGCTCCGCTCCGTCATCACCGACAACACGGCTCTGGTACTGTAATATGGAAACGACCACCGTCAGCCTCATCATCGGCACCCTGTGCGCAGGTCTGGTCTGGTGGTCGGTGCAGGGCTTTGTCCGACGCTGTTCGGGCAAGGCCCCGCAGGAACAAAACGATGCGCAGCGCCAGTATGACGACGCCCCTTGGGAACACACCGGGGAGATATACAGGAAGCTCCTGTATCTCAGGCTCGCCAGCTTCGCATTGTGCATCCTCGCCGCGGCCGCCTTGTATTTCCATCTGGGAACGGCGCTCGCGATAGGGTTGGCGGGAATCGGCTGCGGGCTGCAGTTCTGCGCTTTCCGCATCCGCACCCGGCATGTTCAGGCCGTCCGCAAGGCGACGGTTGAAGATGCTGAAAAGGCCGCCGCAGGGACGTCCCGCTGACGTCCAAAATACGATCATCGTGCATGCCCCGACATGTATAATGATAAGGGTAGAGGGATTTTCCTCAGTACATTTCAACTTGGAGGAACAGGTATGCGTTTCAAGAAACTCATCAGTGCTTTTCTCGCTGCCGCATTTTGCGTTTCGCTCGCCGGCATGGCTTTCGCTGAAAAGCTCACCAAAGTACCCACCGCTTGGATGGACGAACACGAAACCTTCCTGATCTGGTACGCGAAAGAAAAGGGCTGGGATAAAGAAGCTGGTCTCGACATCGACATCCAGTACTTCGGTTCCGGCATGGATATTCTGAACGCCCTCCCGTCCGGCTCTTGGGTTTTCGCTGGCATGGGCGCCGTTCCGGCCATGATGGGCAACCTGCGTTACGGCACCTCCGTCATCGCCATCGGCAACGACGAATCCATGACCAACTCCGTGCTCGTCCGTCCCGACAACCCGATTGCCAAGGTAAAGGGTTATAACAAGGACTTCCCCGAAGTGCTCGGCAACCCCGACACCGTGAAGGGCAAAACCTTCCTGACCACGACGGTTTCCTCCGCCCACTATGCCCTGAGCTCTTGGCTCAAGGTTCTGGGCCTGACGGACAAGGACATCACCATTAAGAACATGGATCAGGCTCAGGCTCTGGCCGCTTTTGACAACGGCATCGGCGACGGCGTGGCTCTGTGGGCCCCCCACATGTACGCCGGTCAGGAAAAGGGCTGGAAGATCGCCGGCGACCTGCATATGTGTAAGGTCGGTAACCCGATCGTCCTGATCGCCGACACCGCCTACGCCGAAAAGAACCCTGAAGTCGTCGCGAAATTCCTCGGCATCTACATGCGCGCCGTCAACATGCTGCAGAAGGAACCCCTGGAATCCCTCGTGCCCGACTATCAGCGCTTCTTCCTCGAATGGGCCGGCAAGAACTATTCCCCCGAACTGTCTCTGACCGACCTCAAGACGCACCCCGTCTACAACCTGGAAGAACAGCTTGCCCTGTTTGACGCCTCCAAGGGTGCGAGCACCGCTCAGAAGTGGCAAAGCGACATCGCGAAGTTCTTCGCCGGTGTGGGCAGCATCAACAAGGACGAACTCAAGAAGGTCGAAAGCGGCTCCTACGCCACCGACAAGTACCTGAAGTTGGTCAAGACCCCCATCCCCAGCTACAAGTAAGCTTGAGCAAGGTGTAGATTAACATTGCGGGGTAGAAGACTCTCCAGAGCTTTCTACCCCGCTTCTGCCCCTACTTCCCAACGTACAGGAGAACATTCATATGAACGTCAAAAAATGGTTTCGCGGCCTCTGCGCTGCCGTCCTCTGCGTGGCCTATGTGGGCACGGCAGGCGCCGCCGAGCTCCAGAAAATCCCCACCGCATGGATGGGCGCTCAGGAGACATTCCCCATCTGGTATGCCAAGCAGAAGGGATGGGACAAGGAAGTGGGCCTCGACGTCGAACTGCTCTACTTCAGCTCCGGCATGGACGCCCTCAGCACCCTGCCCGCCAAGACATGGGTCTTCGGCGGCATGGGAGCGATTCCCGCCCTCATGGGCGCCCTGCGCCATGACACCTACGTCATTGCCAACTGCAACGACGAGGCGATGGTCAACGCCGTCATGGTTCGCCCCGACAGCCCGATCATGAAGACCAAGGGCTATAACAAGAGCTACCCGAACGTGTACGGCACCCCCGAAAGCGTGAAGGGCAAAACCGTCCTCTGCACGACCGTTTCCTCGGCCCACTTTGCCCTGAGCTCGTGGCTCAAGGCCCTTGGCCTGACCGAAAAGGACGTGACCATCAAGAATATGGATCAGGCGTCCGCGCTCGCCGCGTTTGAATACGGCATCGGCGACATCGTGACCCTGTGGGCGCCCCTCACCTACGTGGGCGAAAAACGCGGCTGGAAAGTAGCCAGCACGCCGCATGACTGCTACCGCGGCCTTCCCATCGTCATCGTTGCCGACCGCGAGTTCGCCGACAAGAACCCCGAAGCCACCGCGAAGTTCCTGAGCATCTACATGCGCGCCATCGACATGATGAAGAATGAGCCGATGGACAAGCTGCTGCCGGAATACCTGCGCTTCTACGTTGACTGGGCCGGTACCGACTACAGCAAGGATCTCGCCGAAATGGATCTCAAGAACCATCCGGTGTTCAATCTGGAAGAACAGCTCCAGATGTTCGACGCCTCCGAAGGCCCCAGCCAAGCCCAGAGCTGGCAGGGCGATTTGGCCCAGTTCTTTGCGGCCATCGGCAGGATTTCGCAGGATGAGCTGAAGAAGGTTGAAAACAGCTCCTATGTCACCGACAAGTTCCTGAAACTCATCAAGACGCCTCTTCCTTCCTATAAGTAGCAGAGGAACAAGGGCTGGCAGAAAAGGCCGGAAGCCGTTTCCGTTCTTTCCTGTCAGCCTTGCGCTTCCTCCCCTTGCCGCGGCTTCTCCCTCCTCCCGCTCTCCCTCCCCGTTCAGTTAATCATTTGTATTCACAAAAACTTTCCGTACGCTTGCAACGCCGGGAAAGTGGCGTATAGAAGATACGTATCCCACCCTGCGGGGCCCCCACGCCTCTGTTGCGTATGGCGTCCCTCGGAAGGGCGGCCTTTCAAACAGCACTGACGAGAGATTTGAGGAAAAGCCCATGAAACACATTACATGCCTTTGTGCCGGGACGCTGCTGGCCTGCTTGGTCCTGAGCAACGCCTATGCCTCCGCCCCCAGCGCTTTTCTGCCGCACGCGCTGGATTTCTCCGTCCCGGCGCATTCCTCTGGATTGGAGGCTCTCGTAGCCGACAGGGACGACCACCGGGAACAGATGCGGCAACAGCGCCAACTTGAGCAGCGCGAAAGGATGCACCGTGCCGAGGATCGTTACCAGCAACAGAAAATGCGCAAGGAACAGGAGCGCATGATCCGTGAGCAGCGCCGCATGGAAAGGGAGCAAGCCCGGCGTAACGGCCAGCATTGGGACAACAGGGATCACAAGGACCGCAAATGGAACGACCGGAACCGCAGCCATCCGGGGAAAAAGCACGACAGGGAACGGTGGGAACGGGAACGGCGGAAAGCGCATCAATATGATCGCCATCCCCGACCCCGCTACGATGATGGGCAGTACCGCCCCGAAGAATTGAAGCGCCGCGGCTTTGACGACGGCCAGTATCATCCGGGCCGCTGAAAAGAGGGACAGGATCGTCACATGGCGATCCTGTCCCTGTTTTTATCGTCAGTGTTGATTTATCCCTTCTGGGAACGGAAAAACAGCCTCACGCTAAGGCCAATGTTGTCATCGACACTGTGCATCCCCAGAAAACGGTAGAAACGCGCCGAACCATAGCGCACGCCCCAAAGTGTCCTGTCCCAAACCAACTGGCAGAACATGCTGAGTTCCCCATCCGGCAGGTTCCGCAGTTCCGCATCGCACTCGATGGCCCGTTCAGTCCGCAGCACGCTGAGCCGCCCTTGCAGCCGATGCGTACGCCCCGTCACGGTGGCCCCTGTAATGGGCATCAGCGACAGGATATCCAAGTGTGCTGTGGGGTAGGCCATGACGTCAAAAAAATCGAGGGATTTCAAATGGGCAATCAGGACGGGCAACATCTCATCCTGTGCGAGATCCCGGCAGGCGATGCCGTTCATGTCCACCGTCAAAAATCCTTTCCCCTCCCCTTGCGGGCCGTGTGGGAACCTGAGCTCCCCGCCGCGCACGGAAAGCGTCCCGTCATGGCTGTGGATATTGTTATGGCACGCCCATTGGATAAAGCTCCTTTCGGGGATAAGCATATACTCCTTGAAGTTCGGCAAGGGAATATCATCCTGCACGGGGGAATCCACTCCATCGCCTTCGAGAGGAAGCCCGGCTTCCCTCCAAGCCTCAAGCCCCCCGGCAAACAGGCTGATGTCCCTATAGCCTTCGCGCTGTAGTTTTTCAGCGGCAACGGTACTGTCCCAAGAGCCTCCCGCTCCGTATAACAAGAGCGGCGCGTCCATATCCGGCACCAGAGCCCGCATCTTCTCCTGAAACGCCGTTTCAAAGACGCAGACGCCGGATGAACCGGGGATATGCCGCCGGGCGTGGAACTCAGAGGGCAGCACATCAATAAGGAAGCCTTCCGGGTGGTTTTGAAGGAACATTTGCACCTCGCCTATGGAAACGGTACGTATCTGCTGCATGCGGCAATCCTCTTTTTCCTTCAAAATATGGCGCGGGCCTCTTCTCCTCAATGATTACCCGCGCACTGCCCGCCCCCAAAAGACGGGCAGTGCGGTGGACGGCAGCCCGATCGCTACCCTTTGGCTTTGGATGCGGAAAAGCCTCTCCTGAGCGTTCCCGGCAAAGCAGCAACATCCTCAGCATGTTAAGCGCCATGCAAAAAAGAAAGGAAAGAAATATGTGTTTTTTGAAAAACAACGCTTGACAGAAACGGGGTTCGACGGTAAACCTTCTCTTCGTTGAGCGGGAGTAACTCAGTGGTAGAGTGCAACCTTGCCAAGGTTGAAGTCGCGGGTTCAAATCCCGTCTCCCGCTCCAACAAACACGCTCAAGGCGACGTAGCCAAGTGGTAAGGCAGAGGTCTGCAAAACCTCCATCCTCCGGTTCAAATCCGGACGTCGCCTCCATTTGAGCGGGAGTAACTCAGTGGTAGAGTGCAACCTTGCCAAGGTTGAAGTCGCGGGTTCAAATCCCGTCTCCCGCTCCATTTTTTACACCGCATTGCGGGAGTAACTCAGCGGTAGAGTGTCAGCTTCCCAAGCTGAAGGTCGCGGGTTCAAATCCCGTTTCCCGCTCCAGAAAATTTAAGGGGTTGCATCATATGATGTAACCCCTTTTCTTATGCGGCCTGCCGCTGTGCCGCCAATGGGCCTTTTCCGGGCCTTGATCAGCCGCCCGGCCCCCAAAAAAACCGGAAATACTTCCATGAGTCAGGCTTCAGCGATTCCTTATTCAGCGGATGTTGCGGGAGAAAAAAGGAAGTCTCTTTCCGGTTCATGGAGGCATCCGTACGCTGAAATGCCAACCCCAAAGAGGCCACATCACCATCGGCTCCATTGGAAAACAGACTCCCTCCGTTTCCCACACGGTATTTTGCCGCACCCCGTCCCTCACGGAGTGCCTTTGTTTCCACCTTCTAAGCATGTATTGGAACTCACGGTTATTGCGCTTCCAAAGCAATGAGGCCGCGTTTCCTCCCGTTTTGCTCTTTTACCTACAGGAACATCATGACCGCATCGTTTACAGAACTGGGATTGTCCCAAGAACTTTTGAAAGCCGTTGAAGATTTGGGGTTTGAAGAGCCCTCTCCCATTCAGGTTTTGGCTATCCCGGCACTGCTGACGGGAAAGGATGCCGTGGGGCAGGCGCAGACCGGAACAGGCAAAACGGCGGCGTTCGGCCTGCCCATCCTGGAAAAGCTCACTTCCGGCAAGGGCGTGCAGGCGTTGGTGCTTTGCCCTACGCGCGAGCTGGCCATTCAGGTATCCGAAGAACTGAGCAAACTGGCCGTACACAAACGGGGCGTTTCTGTTTTGCCCATTTACGGAGGTCAGCCCATCGAACGCCAGCTTCGGGCGCTTGCCAAGGGCGCGCAGGTGGTCGTAGGCACGCCGGGCCGGGTTATCGATCACTTGCAGCGCGGCACGCTGCGCTTGGGCGATGCGCGGATTGTCGTGCTGGACGAGGCCGACGAAATGCTGGACATGGGTTTCCGCGAGGATATAGAGCTGATTTTGGAACAAAGCCCGGCGGACTGCCAACGGGTTCTGTTCTCCGCAACCATGCCCCAGCCCATCCGTGAATTGAGCAAGCGGTTCCTGCGCGAGCCGGAGATGCTGACCATCGCCCACAAGATGCTCACGGTCCCCGCCATCGAACAAGTCTACTACGAAGTCCGCCCATACCAGAAGATGGACGCCTTGTGCCGCGTGCTGGACTCGCAGGGGTTCCGCAAGGCTCTGGTATTCTGCGCCACCAAACGCAGCGTGGACGAGATAACCGTACACTTGCAGCAGCGCGGCTATCAGGCCGACGGGCTGCATGGCGACATGAACCAGACCCAGCGGGATCGGGTGATGAACCGTTTCCGTACCGACGGCATTGAGATCCTGGTGGCGACGGATGTAGCCGCACGCGGGATTGACGTGGACGACGTGGACGCGGTGATCAACTATGACATCCCCCACGATGTGGAAGGCTATGTACACCGGATCGGGCGTACTGGCCGCGCGGGCCGCGAAGGCAAGGCCTTTACCTTCGTCACGGTACGCGAACAGTACAAGATCCGCGAAATCATCCGCTATACCAAGGCCCGCATCCAGCCGGGCCAACTGCCGACCCTGCGTGACGTCAACAACATCCGCACTTCCAAGCTGTTGGATGAAGTCCGGCAAACCTTGGCCGAGTGCCCTCTGGATCGCTGGCGGGTACTGGTAGAGGATTTCCAGACCGAACACTTCCCGGATGGCGATGTTTCCAGCCGTGATATTTCGGCGGCCCTGCTCAAGTTGTTGATGCAGCGGGACTTTGGGAATCAGGACAATGTCGGTGAAGTGGATGAGCTGGCGGAACCGCAGCGCCCCGCCAAAAGTGCCCAAGCGAAATCAAAAGGCAAGATGCAGCCGCTTTCCCGCAGGCAGGAATCCGGCCCCATGTCCAGGCTCCACATTGATGTGGGGCGGGTGCATGACGTCACCCCCCGCGCATTGGTGGGCGCCATAACCGGCGAAAGCGGCATCCCCGGACGGAGCGTCGGCGCCATCGATATTCAGAACAACTTCAGCATCGTGGAAATATCCGCCGAACTGGCCGCGCATGTGCTGGCCACACTCAACAAGGGCGTGTTCATAAGCGGGGTGAAGGTGTCGGCGAAGGCCGCCGATGAGACGGGCAGCCCGCACCCCCGCAAACCCTTCGCCCCCGGCCCGCGCCGCCAGCGCTCCGGCAAATTCGGCAAAAAACCACGGGGAGCCACCTTGGGCAGGAAAGCCTATGGCGAATCACGGTAAAGAGGGCTTCCCCTTCCGGGATGCAGCCCGCTGGCCCGACAGGTTCCCTACCCTTTTTCTGGATGGGGATCTGCCGAGGCCCTGATGACGGAGACTCGAAAACCGGGCAGGGACAAACAGCCAGCAGCGAAAAATACGCGGATTTTTCCCGTTATCGCAATTATGGGCTGTCCCCAAGTCATCCGCAGGACACGGCTTATATTAGCCGTCCGCCTTCTCGTAAATCTCATGCCTGCAAGAGGCCCGGAGGGTATTTCTCCGGGCCTTTTCCATACATATGCCCCGTGCCGAGGCTTTCGTCCGCCAATCATCCCCGCAGACACACGGCCTTCATCATAGCACACTGTGGCGCCGTTCAGAAGAGAGAGAGAGAGAGAGAGAGAGAGAGAAAGAAAGAAAGAAAGAACGCATCCTACGATTACTCCAGACTCCTGATTGGCCAGCGGAAAACGGGGACAGCGTGGTACAAGTACCTCACCTCACGGTTTACCCATTCGGCACATCACAGCCTTCCCAGGCATCGGGGAGGACACGGGCAAAACGTTCCCAATCCGCAGCACTCTTGTCTTCGTCCGTAAAAACGTATGCGCGCACATCGGCAAAGCCGGTTTCCCCGATAAAATGCCCATACACAGCCCGCCCTTCCCGAATCGCCGCAAAAGAAACGCCATATCCGGGCCGGGTGATCAGTTCCCCCTTCCCGGCAAGCGAAAGAGCTTCTTCAAACTGCATATATCCCCCCCTTCGTTTAGTGTTCCCTTACGCGGGGAACGGGCCGTTTTCAAGCCGCCTTCCAGAGTACTGCCCCACGGCCCGATATATACACAGCCCGTAATAAAGGAAATACGGGCCACCTCCAGCTTCCACTTTGGGCCGCCTTCTCAAAAGGCTCGTTAGGTTGTGTCGTCATTTTACATGCAATTATTTTAAATTATTGAAAACAATCTCCTCACAATTTAAAAACAGTTAAATACTTTCAATAAATTAGGCTGTGTTATAGAAAATGGTTGATACTTTTTTCCTTGAAGTTCCAAAGGGATAACCGGAAAAATGCCTTAGCCGTAGCTCACGCCAAGGGGAAAACCGGATAAAAAGGCTGTATTTTCACCGCACTGTGGAGATGAAGCAACCACATACATAATAGAGCCATAAATTATATCTCATTGACGACACAATCTAGAACCTTATGCACGCAAAAAAGGCGTTCCCCAAAGAACGCCTCCTCAGCTTCAACCGCCCTTCCTGAGCGGCCAACGGCACGTTTCGCCATCCGCCAGCCTGAACGCCGCGCGGCTAACGGCTGCCTCCCTGCGTTTCGGCGATGCCCGCCGGGTTCGCCGTCACCAGCCACGCCAGCTCGTGGCGGCTGCTGATCCCAAGGCGGCGGTGAATGTTCCGTATGTGGGTCTTCAATGTGCTCGGCGAAATGTTCAGGTTGTCGCAAATCGTCGTATCCGGCGTTTTGCGGGCCAGCAATGCGGCGATCATCGCCTGCTGCCGGGTCAGCCCCAGATCACGGAAATGCGTCTCCAACTCCTCGATTGGCCAATCCATCAAGGACATCGGCGTGCTTGGGGCTTGTCCGGCCACCCGCTCAGGAGCCGCCGGCTCACCCTTCGCCAGACGGAAAAAGCCCACTTTTTCCAGATAGACGACAAAGATGAAGCTTCCCGCTAAAATGGCGAAAGCCTGAAACGCGAACAGCGAGTTGAGCGAATCGCCTCGGGCAATGCTCTCCGTAATCCAGCCGCTGTTGTGGCTTCCCACCCAAGACGCCAGCGCGATGCCCCCTACCCCACAGGCCAGCAACTCTAGCCTGCGCGTACCTTTACGGTACGAAACCGTGTGCAGAAATGCCGTCATCATATAAATGTTCAGCAAGGTATAACCGAACAGCAAACCGCCAAGCGAGAGGCCGGGCGATTCCCTGTGCAGCAGCGGCCACGCGGTATAGCCCACGACCAGTACCGGGATGACAAGCAAAAAAGCGTACCAGATTGGGGAACGGTGGGCTTGCCCAAGCACCAGCAACGCCGACAGCCCTCCCAAGACCACAAGGGAAAGCACGCCCAGGCTTGGCCCGGGCATGACCGGCTCAAGCGCACCATACAGATTGTAGTAAGCGCTTTCACTGAATGCCGTAAGCAGGCACCCACACCACAGGAACAGGGGGATACGGGAAAAGGGATAGGCATGTTTTCCCTCTTCCGCAGAGGTGTTGGGATACAAGGAAGGCAGCAAGGCAAACAGGGCGGGGAAAAGCAACGCGGGGATCACCCAATACGGTTCTGGGCACAACAGGACAAGATAATTGCATATCGGCGCGAGGATACTCGCCAGCCCAAGGCCCAGGACAAGCTGCCCCCCGGAAAACCGGCAGAGCGCCAGGCCAATGCGGCAGGCTGCGATGCCGGCCCCTACCCCGGCAAGGGCGCTGACGGCCCAACTGCCAGAACGCACCCAGCCTGAAAGCTCATTGGAAACCGGCGTAACCATCAACAAAACCGGCGTCCACATCAGCAGCAGCGTCACAAGCCTGCGCCGTAAGCGCGTACTTCCCAAGACAGGGATGACATACCCTTGGCATGATTCCTGTTCCGCAAAACGGAACCGCAGCCGGAGGCCGTAGGCAAGCAGCGCGAGCCCCGTGAACAGCGGCAGGTGAAACAGCTCCCCGGCCTCGTCATTGTAAGGCACAAGCCCCGGATAGCTGTACAGACGGAACGCCTGCCAAAGCCATGAAAAAAACAGCGCGGTCAACAATGCCGTACAGAGCAATGCCTGCACGGTACGGGCATCCGAAGGCCAAAAACCTTCATCCGCGGAGCTTCCCCCTGATGGGTCAAATATGCCTTTTTTCACATGGACTCCAATACGACGGCATGCTCAGGCGTCACCTTCCGGCCTGAACCGACCATAAAAAGGACACTGATCCGCCAAGCAGATTTTTGTCATCCATTTTCACGGAAGACAGCGATTTCAAACAAAAAGTCAAAAAACAGGCGCGGCGTGAAAAAGAATTTTGACTTCTTTGCCATACCCCGCAGCGAACGCCCAGACGATCATCACTCATCGGGGCCGTTCCGGGACATACGGCAAACAACAGGGCTCCCCGGCCCCCGCCTTTCTGTTCAGAGTAATAGCCTTATGGCTTAAGTACAAGGGCACAAAAAGCATGCCCTCCCCTCCTGCACATAAAACCGCCCTTACTGCTGCGTAGCCACCACGAGATCAATAAGTTCCTGCGGCAACGTGTCCGGGAAAAGATTCCAAACGGGCCGCGTTTTCCGCTTCAGCTCCTCAAGCTCGGCTTCCGAAGGTTTGGAAACCTCAAGGCCATTGGCCTTGAACCGCTTGATCGCCTCCTCTTCCGACTGCGGGGCCAAGATTTCCCGCTGATACTTCAATGCCTCGGCTGCCGCTTCCCTGATGATGCCCCGAACCTGCGGGTCAAGCCCTTCCCACCATTTCTTGTTGGCGCTCAGGATCTGCATGCTGTAATTATGCTGTGAAGCGAAGGCGTATTTGAGGATGTCCTCATGCTCAGCGTTGAGCAGGAAAGAAAACGTGTTGCCTTCACCCCCTACGATGCCTTCCTTAAGCGCGGTGTAGGTTTCACCCCACGCCAACGGTTTCGGCTTCATGCCAAGGGCTTTCGCCACTTCGACCTCAACGACGGAAGCCGTCGTGCGGACTTGGACGCCCGTCAGATCCGCGACGGAACGGATCGGCTTTTTCACACTGAAGAAATCCCTGTAGCCGTATTCGCAGTACATGATCGGCTCAAGGCCGACCTCATTGAATTTCCCCTTGAAATACCGGCCAAGCTCGCCGTTATCCAACGCTTCATACAAGTTCTTTTGATACTTGACGCTTGTGATGTACGGCAGATCGAAAACCATGAGCGACGGCACCACCCACGTCAGGTTCGGGCTGGAACTGACCGCCATTTCGAGCCCGCCGGTCAGCGCGCCTTTGAGCATGACGACATCGCTCCCCAGAACGGCATTGGGGAAAACATGCACCTTGATCTTATTCTTTGACTTTTGGGCGACCAATTCCGCAAATTTTTCAAAGGCCAAAGTGGTGTGATGCCCCGGCGGGCACGGATGCGCCACCCGAAAGCGCACCTTGGGGCCGGAATATTCCGCATGCGCGGAAACCAGCGCCCCACAGATGAACATCAAAACCGTGGGCAACAGCAGCACACGGGTTATGTATTGCAGGAGATTCCGTTTCATTCCTATTCCTCGGTGTTGGTGTAGCGTTTCTTTTCCGGCAGCGCCGGACGGCACAGCCGCCAGACTCTTTGAAAAGAAACGCCACGCCGCACAATACCCCAAAGAGGTATTTTCTCTCAAAAAACAGGATTCCGTGCTCAAAAAGCGCCATGAATCGTTCAGGAAAGGTTCTCCTTTCTCAGAATCACCCTACCCTAAACCGTTCTTGCGAAGAAATCCATAGTCATTTCATGGCAAAATCAATCCATGCATCCTTATTCACTTTTTCCCGAAATATCCTCCGAGCGCTGCGGATGGATGCGGATTTGCTCAATGCGCAGCCCGTCCATGGAAGCGACCGTCCACAAATGCCCCCAGAAAAACAGGCTCTCCCCCGCAGAGGGAATATGCCCCAGCCGCTCAAGCAGCAACCCGGCCATAGTAGCGCAGCTCAGCTCCTCTTCCGGCTGGATGCCCAGCGTATGCAGCCCCTCGTCCACAGCCATGCGTCCGGGAAGCAGCCATGATCCGTCAGGCTGATGGAAGGAATCCGGCTCAGGGGCCACATCCCCCATGTGCCCGGCGATGGCGGATAAGATGTCCATAGGCGTCACAACGCCCACGGCGCTCCCGTATTCATCCAAAACGATGCCCATCGGGGCGGGGTGCTGCCTGAAGGCGTCCAGCACGTCGGGAAGACCGGTATGCTCGAAAACCATGGGGACGGGGACAACAGATGCCTCAAGCGAAAAACGGCCGGTCTTCTGGTAACGCCACAACAATTCGCGCAGATCCACGACGCCGAGCACTTCGTCGGTATCCCCGCGCATGACCGGAAGGAATGCGTGCTTCGACGCGCCCACGAGCTTGAGAAGGGCTTCCGGCGACTCGTTGCTGTCGAGCCACTGCACCTTATGGCGGGGCGTCATGATATACCGCACGGTACGCCCGCCAAAACGGATGACCCGCGCGACAATGGCCCGCTCTTCCGGCCTGAACACCTTGTCCCGGCAATCGGAATAGCCCAGCGCGGCCATCTCCATTTCCGTCTCGCCGCCGGGGAGCGTGGTTCCGCCCAGCAGCTCCAAGACCGCTCTGGCGGCGGACTCACGCAATCCGCGTGTTGTGATCCTGTTTCTCCGGTTCCGCAGCGCCAACTGGTTGAAAGACTCCACAACAATTGAAAAACCAATGGCCGCGTAGAGATACCCCTTGGGAATATGATAGCCGAGCCCTTCCAAAATAAGGCTCAGGCCAATCATCAGCAAGAAGCCAAGGCACAGAATGATGACCGTGGGGTGCCTGTCCACGAATTCCGTCAACGGACGCGAGGCCAGCAACATCGCCAGGACGGCGATGATGACGGCCAGCATCATGATGGAAAGCTCCTTCACCATACCTACGGACGTGATGATCGAATCCAAGGAGAATATGGCATCAAGCACCACAATCTGCGTGATGACCTGCCAAAACACGGCCTGATGGACGGCTTTCTCTTCCGTGGGCTGATACCCTTCCAGCCGTTCGTGGAGTTCCATAGTCCCTTTCAATAAGAGGAACAGGCCGCCGATGAGAAGGATAACGTCCCGTGCCGTAAACGAGTGGCCAAACACGGAAAACCACGGCTTTGTAAGCCCGATCAGCCATGCCACCGTGGAAAGCAGTGCCAGACGCATGATCAAGGCAAGCGAAAGGCCAATGATAAACGCATGCCTGCGCTTGTCTTCCGGCAGCCGCGAAGACAAAATGGAAATAAAAACAAGGTTGTCGATACCGAGCACGACTTCAAGCAGGATGAGCGTGCCCAATCCGCCCCATGCCGTGGGTTCTGCCACCCACGAAAAATCGAGAAACATATACGCTCCTTCCCCGAATATGGGGAACGCCGTTGCGATTGAACGAATGCGATTGGACAAAAAGGACTAGGCCGGTCTGGACGTTCAAGCCGCCGGGGGCGAACGGGGGCAAGCGTGGCAAGAATCCCAGTCATGGGGAAATATGGAAACGGCTGATGAAATGCTGCCCCGCCGCAGGAGTATCCCCGGGCAGAAACAGTTTCCTGACAGTGCTGCAAACGAGCTGAAGGCGTGCCCCCGTTCCAAACGGGACGTACTGGGGGCGGAACACTCATAAGGGGTATATGCAGCCCTCCCCTGCTCAGGGAGGCCCCATACCTCCCCCTCCCCCAAGAAGGCCCCACCGGGCGGCAAGACGAGGGGAGCCGGGCAAGGCTCCAAAGTGTATTCCGTACACGGAAACACCGCAGCGGAATCAAATGAATCGAAGGGAAAAAGATTTCCAAGCGGCGGGAAAAAGAGAAAGCCCCCAGCCATGACAAAGGCGAGGAGCAAAGAGAGGCGTGTTCGTATGGGAATGTCCACAGGGCAATACTGCAATGCCATGCCCGCAGATGTCAAGCGGCCTCCCCGGTCGAGGCATCCGCCTTTTCGATGATTTTCTAAAAAATTTATTTTGGGTTTCACATAGTTGAAATGCGGTTTTCATTGCAGCAGTGAATATCTCCCCTAGCCAGCATGCCGGACACGGCCCCACACCCCCTTTCCGTGCACAGCCCCAACTGCGTCCTCATGAAAACAATAGTTTTAAAAACATTTAATCATGTAAAATAACACGGAAAAATTTTTAAACGGAATTTTTTTTCTGAAATGCATATTTTTTTGTTGACAGTAAGGAGCGTTTTTACTAAACTCTTTTCTGCGCGTTGGGCTATCGTTCAATTGGCAGGACGACGGATTCTGGTCCCGTTAATCGTGGTTCAAGTCCACGTAGCCCAGCCAACACGCACTCAGACGTCCCCATCGTCTAGCCGGCCCAGGACAGCGGCCTTTCACGCCGTCAACAGCGGTTCAAATCCGCTTGGGGACGCCAAAGAAATTCAAGGACTTAGAGTAAAATCTAAGTCCTTTTTTCGTTGTGGGGAAAATCTGCCCCACGCTATGCCCCACAGATTTGGGAAAGTCAGGGAAATTTTCTTCAGGTTGGGTAAGGGGGGATTTCAGGGGAAGCAATGACCGGAATTTCGGGAAGAATCCAAGCGTCCTCCCCCACACGATACCCAGCAGTTTTAAAAATACATCCACAGATGAGAAAGGCATCTTCACAGGCGGGGGATGACTTTCTTTGTATTTTTTACGATCACCGAGGGAGGAGCCGAACATTCAGTCTTGACCTTTGTACTCCCGTGGGAGTATGTTTCTGCCAAGGGGACTTTCATGATCAGAAAGCTTTTTCATGGCTCACAGAACATTGTCGAAACCCCACTTTGGGGATACGGAAAACGATACAACGACTATGGGCTTGGCTTCTATTGCACAGACAGCCTTGCGATGGCGAAGGAATGGGGCGTTGGAAAGGGGCAAAACGGTTTCGCCAACTGCTATGAAATCAACTGCGAAGGGCTGTCCATCCTTGATCTGAACAGTGCGGCATTCACCATTCTGCACTGGCTGACCGTTCTTTTGCAGAATCGGGAATTTGATATTCCGTCCGGTCTTGCTTTCGAGGCCAAGGCGTATCTTCTGGAAAATTTTTCCATTCCGTATGAGCGTTACGATGCCATCATCGGCTACAGGGCAGACGACAGTTACTTTTCCTTTGCTCAGGATTTCATCAACGGTACGATTTCGTATCGACAGCTCACCAATGCCATGCACCTTGGCAAGCTGGGGCAACAATTTGTTCTGAAAAGTCCGCTGGCTTTTGAACGTATCCGTTTCCTCGGCTACGAAGTCGCAGAAAGCGAATTGTGGTACGCCAGAAAGATGGCTCGCGACCATGCCGCCCGGCGTGAGTATTTTGATGTTGAGCGCAATCGCAGAAAGCGCGGCGACATCTATATCACCCATATTCTTGATGAAGAGATGAAAAGCGATGATGCACGCCTACGACAAGCTGTATCTTGAAAAGGCTCGTACCGCGCTGGGGCGTATGCTGGACTTTGCCGTCCATGACCTGAAGCACGATCTGTCAGCATTCTTCAATCTGTTTATCGCTTCCGGTATTGCCGAGCGTTTTGAGCATGGAGATTTCACCATTCTGGCAGGCAAGTCGGGAATAGAGCTGGCCTATATGGTTCTTGATGAAACGGAATTCGACTATGAACGTCTGACACCCCGGTTCACGGCGGGACGTAGTGAGGAGTATTGGACGGGATGGGCACTTGCCTATTACCAATGGCTTACGGCCATGAAGTTTGCAGACATCATCAGAGCCGTACCCATCAGGGAAGTTTGCGCACTCTATTCGCCGTATCACGAGATGGATATCCGGCATTTTGCAGACAAAATGAACGAACTTTGTCTGCATCAAAGAACGAAAACACGTCTGAAACAGCTTCGTCATCTGGTTGGTCTGAGCCAGAGAGAGCTTGCCGAGAGATCGGGAATCTCCCTGCGTACCATCCAGCAGTTTGAACAACGGAAAAAGAATATCAACAAGGCCCAGATAGACACCCTGCTCCCGTTGAGTATGGCTCTGTATTGTGATGTGAGAGATCTGCTTGAGCCGCTGGATCAGGCCGCAGCAGAGTAGGATCAAGGGGAGTTGCCTAAAGTCCTTTTTTCGTTATGAGGAAAATTGTCTCATGCTCTGCCCCACAGATTAGGGAAAGTCAGGGGAATTTCTGTAAAGCAGGGAAAAGGGGCGTATGAAGTCGTCAGATACCATTTCAGAATATTCAACCTCGTCGACCATCTCTGCTGCTATGGAACAGCGCATCCAAAATGAACTCACGCGTGTTGAGCAGGCGCATGGCGTGAAGGTTCTTTATGCGTGCGAGTCCGGCAGTCGCGGCTGGGGATTTGCCTCGCAGGATTCAGACTACGATGTGCGCTTCATTTACGCACACCCTGCGGATTGGTATCTTGCCGTGTGCCCGGAAAAACAGCGTGACGTGCTGGAGAGCGGCATCGTCAGCACTCCAGATGGCGTGCTTGACTGTTCCGGCTGGGATGTTCGCAAGGCCCTCCGCCTTCTGCAAAAATTCAATGGGGCTTTGCCGGAATGGCTTACATCACCTATTGTTTATCGAAAGCAAGGCTCCTTTGCTGACCGTGCCCTTTCAGCCGCCACACAAGGATTCTCGCCGCTCACCTTATGGCATCACTACAGGAGCATCCGCAACAAAAGCCTTGAACGCTTCCAGACAAAACAGACTGCCAAGGTATGGCTGTATGCCTTTCGGCCCATGCTTGCCATGTTGTGGATAGAGCGCGGGCTGGGTATTCCGCCGACGCCTTTCGAGATACTTGTGCGCGAACTGCTTTCTCCGCAAGAACAGGCAGAAACCACTGTGCTTGTGGCGCATAAACGTTCCGGCAAAGAGAACGATCACGATTTCGTGCCGCCGCCCATTCTTGCGGCTTTTCTTGACAGGCAGCTTGCTCGTGAATCAGAAGATTGTGTTGATATTCCGGCTGCCAGGGCCATGCCGAATATGGATGCTGTATTTCGGTTGCTGTTGAGGGAGACATTTATTTAAAGTATTTACCTGTTGAAATTATCAGAATACAACTGTGGGACTCCGTTCGTTATGAGGGGATTCGTGAGAAACCATTTTCCACTGCTGGGCACAGCGCAGAGCTCCGTTTGATAAACTCAGATAGAAAATCCCCTTGTTAGAGAGTAATGCTCGAAAATAGTAGCGTTTAAATATCTTCTAAATCTGGCAAGTAATTTTTTATAGCGTTTTTCCAGCAATCATTATTTGCACTGCTAATTTTTCTAATAATATAATCTTTATAAGAATCATTTGTTAACCCGAAATAATGCCCTATAGAATTAGAAAGGCTTTTATAATTGAAAATAGCAAGCACTTTTTTGTAATCTCTTTCTTCAAAAGCTTCTTTGAATTTCTTTTCTATGTCAGGCTTGATATTTTCAATAGTTATATTTTTATAACTATCACTTAACCTCTGTGATAAATCACCTACATCTGCAGAGCTTATATCTATACATGTAAGCTTA
>NZ_DBMAFI010000045.1:0-28992 GCF_057864385.1 Bilophila sp.
ACGGCAGGAGCTTCGACGTGAAGCGTTCCGGCTGGTACGCCGCGTTCCTCGCCGAATACAAGCTGGAATCCTGCACCCCCGGCCTGCTGTTCTGGTATTCCTCCGGCGACGACGCCAACCCGTACAACGGTTCCGAGCGCCTGCCCTCCATCGACCCCGACGTGTACGTGACCTCCTACGGCTTTGACGGCACGAACTACGGCGGCGCGGCCCAGACGATGGGCTACGGCATCTCCGGCACATGGGCGGTCATGGGCCGAGTGAAGGACATCTCGTTCATGGAAGACCTCTCCCACGTCCTGCGCGTCGTGTACTATCAGGGCACGAACAATAGGGAAATGGTACGCAGCAAGATGATCTCCAACCCGCAGGACTCCCAGTACAGCATGATCTACCTGACCACGGGCGACAAGGCCGTGGAAGTGAACTTTGATACGGAATACAAGCTGTACGAGAACCTCTCGCTGTTCGTGGAGCTCGGCTATATCCGCCTCGATATGGATGAGGATCTGTGGAGGGGCGTGGGTTACGAAGCGAAGGAAAACAACCTCAAGGGTACCTTCAGCATCATCTACAAGTTCTAGGGAAACGGGGAAGCCCGGTTTTCTGGAAGGGGCCGTACGGACGTCTTGGCAGGCTGACGCCCGGCCCCGCTCCCCAAACGGATACGCCTTGGAGAGGGGCCCCGCCCTGAGGCTGCCCGCTTTCCGGCGGGTTTCCTCCAAAGGCGGTTCGTATAGGGGGAATGCACAGGGGAAGGGGAAACTTTTCTGAAAGGGAGATGGAACGCCCCTATGGAGTTTCCCCTTCCCCCAAAAAAGCTGTCGGCACGGCTTGAGCCGGGTGGAGCTTCCGTTCAGCGTGGATCATTACCCAAAAAGCTGCTGGCACGGCTTGAGCCTCTCCCCTATTCAAAGGTCGCGGCGTTATCGACCCATTCGCAGTTTTTGCGGACAGCAAACGACAAGGGGAAGCGCCTGAAAGGGGCATTCCCCCGCTGCCGGGAGGGTGTTGTCCTAACGCTCTGAACAAGCCCAACGTTGCGGCATTTCCCCTATTGCCGGAGGGCGTCCCGCCCGTGCCGGAAAGCGGCGGAACGGGAACTGCATTTTTTGCTTTCGGCTCTGTCCTAATATTGAGAGCCGGAATCGTCCTAAAGCGCCGTAAAAAGGCTGTCTGAAACGGTCTGAAATGGCCTTTTGGGGTGGCAGGCCAGCATGGGCCATGCCGGGAAGTTCACGCAGGCAGCCGGACTTTTTGCGTCCAGCGCGTCACGGCGCGGCAGACGTCATCGCCCGAATCGGTACGGCGGATCACATGCAGCAGGCCGTGCGGCGCTTGCGGGAACCCTTCAGGCGCGGTGGCGTCGGTTTCGTCGGGCAGGGGAACGCATTGTGAAGTGAGCGCATCGCCGGGGAAGCATTCGGCGCGGAATGTGACGTCGAGCAGGGACGGGATGAGGCTTTCGCCGGGCGACCACGGCAGACACTCAAGCAGCCAGCCAAGATATTTTGAGTTGTTGACATGCCCGTTGATGTCGAGGTCGTCGCGCCGCACCAGCACGTCGGCGCTGCCTATCCCCTCGCGCAGCCGTGGGATGGTGCGGGACGGGAAGGGGATGCAGGGGATCGTGTTCACGGGGTAGACGGTGGCGAGCTCTTCGGGCAGGGCCGTCAGGCGGCGGGTGGTGAGATCCAGCACCGTCCACGCGCTCACGGCGGCGACGATCCGTTCGCCGGAAGCGTTGTACACTTCATACCCTCTGTGCCCCAGATGTTCGAGCTTTGCGGGCCACGTGCGGACGTTCACCTTGTCGCCGGGCGAAGGCAGTTCCTTGATGCGAAAGGCCATGCGGGTGAGTATCCACGCCTTCCCTTCCGCGAAAAGCCGCTCATCGCCGAAGCCGAGGGCCGAGGCGTTGTGCCCGGCGGCTTCCTGAAACCAGTTCGCCAGCGCGCCGAGGCGTATTTTGCCGTCGGTTCCCGCTTCGCCGTAGCGGGCCTGAATGCCTAGGGTATATTCGGGGTAATCCAACATATGCTTCTCCGGGGAAAATGTACTTCCTGCCTGTAGCACGCCCGCAGCGCTTCCGTCCAGAACACGGCCCCGGTGAGGGAGTTAGGTTTTTAATGAATGTTGCATTCCAATTGCATGAAATTCAAAACTCATTTTTGATAAATCATCGAAAAGGCGAATGTCTTGCCCCGGTTTGCCCACAGTTGCATCCCGGTTATACGGACGCCGGGAACTGTACGGCCGATTCCCCTGTGCCGCGGCCTTTTCCAGCACGGATTGCCTTCCGCGCCTGCCTGAGAACGGATGCCATCCGTTGAGGCTGCTTCTTGTACATACCGCGCGAAAAAACGGTTCCACATTTGCATACGCAGCATGTGCGGAACCGTTTTTTATCTTGATACCGCTCGTACCTTTCCGGCAAGGCAGGCGGCTTTTCTTTGGCGAAGCGATACTGTCTCATTATGTTGCCATGTAACGAATATCCTGCATCAAACGGCTTGATGCAGACGGCAAAAAGCGTTTTCCCAACGCCTCAAAAAAGTGTGAGCATCGGTATGCTGTGTGAATCTGAAACTCCCCTCTCGGTTCGCGTCGTACCCCATCAGGCACACCGCCGTGAGGGGAATTTTTTGGTTTAGACGGTGTGCTTCACTTGATCCATGACCTCAGCTTGCTTCGCGTCGTTGAAACGCTCCACCGTGCCGACAAGGTACCCGGCGATGCGAAACACCCCACGTGCGTGGGGAAGACAGCAGGCACTTCCGAACACTCCTCTGTTACTTGGAAACACCCCCACGTGCGTGGGGAAGACCCGTTGGCATCCCCTACGAATCGCTGACGAAAGAGAAACACCCCCACGTGCGTGGGGAAGACGGGATAGGGAAATCGCAGCCTTCACCCCCATTGAGAAACACCCCCACGTGCGTGGGGAAGACGTCCAGCTCGTCAAGGATAAGGATACGGATCGGGAAACACCCCCACGTGCGTGGGGAAGACGCACTGACGTTAAGTGTCGGGTTGGCTGCTGTAGAAACACCCCCACGTGCGTGGGGAAGACCCCCGCATCCAAGGCATCAGCCACGGTGAGAAGGAAACACCCCCACGTGTGTGGGGAAGACCCGCCCGGATTCACATGGCAAAGCTACGCGGAGGAAACACCCCCACGTGCGTGGGGAAGACAGGCCGCGATGGGCGGCACGCCGTTCAGCCATAGAAACACCCCCACGTGCGTGGGGAAGACCCGTCGCAAGGGCGGCTTCGAGCGCCTTTTGGGGAAACACCCCCACGTGCGTGGGGAAGACGAAGCAAGACGAGAAGACGGGGAAGTACGAACAGAAACACCCCCACGTGCGTGGGGAAGACAAATCTTTTGGCACTGAGAGTTACGCGGCGACGGAAACACCCCCACGTGCGTGGGGAAGACCGCTCGATAAGCTCATCGACGAGAAGACGTTCAGAAACACCCCCACGTGCGTGGGGAAGACGCCCTTCGGCCTCTATCCCGGATATGAGATAAAGAAACACCCCCACGTGCGTGGGGAAGACGCCGCTGTGGAGCAGGTTCCATAGTGTGTGATGGAAACACCCCCACGTGCGTGGGGAAGACGAATGTCGTCAATGGCGTCTCTCAGACGATGAAGAAACACCCCCACGTGCGTGGGGAAGACCGCGCGCTTGGCTTTCCCGAAGACATTCTTCCTAGAAACACCCCCACGTGCGTGGGGAAGACTGGTATGGGATGCCATAAAAGCAGTTCCAGATAGAAACACCCCCACGTGCGTGGGGAAGACGTCGCAAGACCGAGGAGACAAATCTTGAGAGTAGAAACACCCCCACGTGCGTGGGGAAGACCTGAAAACTGCGACATGCCTACGCGCCTGCATAGAAACACCCCCACGTGCGTGGGGAAGACTCAGCCTTGCGGTCATAGTCGTAGGAGACAAGGAAACACCCCCACGTGCGTGGGGAAGACCGCCCTTACCCGTTGTCACACGGGGGCAGGACAGAAACACCCCCACGTGCGTGGGGAAGACCCAGATAGCCGATCTTCCGCAGGCCGGAGTGCAGAAACACCCCCACGTGCGTGGGGAAGACTCTTCACTACGGATACCCTGCCAGCTAAATACGGAAACACCCCCACGTGCGTGGGGAAGACAAGGCCACGAGACCGCCGGATGATGAGGCCATAGAAACACCCCCACGTGCGTGGGGAAGACGGATCCGGGCGCATCAGCTCACCAGTGCGTAAAGAAACACCCCCACGTGCGTGGGGAAGACGCGGAGGCAATCCGCAATGCGTTTCCGTGCTCAGAAACACCCCCACGTGCGTGGGGAAGACCCTTCATGTTTCCAGAGTTCAGCACGGGGATGAGAAACACCCCCACGTGCGTGGGGAAGACTCAAGCGGCAGCCGGACGTCCTCTTCGGAAATGGAAACACCCCCACGTGCGTGGGGAAGACGTTACGAACCGATACGGACGCGCGCGCACGTTGGAAACACCCCCACGTGCGTGGGGAAGACGCCACCCTGTCCACAATGGGTTCCAATCAGGTGGAAACACCCCCACGTGCGTGGGGAAGACGAGCTGGATGCCCTGCGCAAAAAGATCTCTGGAGAAACACCCCCACGTGCGTGGGGAAGACGGCGTCAAGCTTGGGCGCGACTTCAAAACGGAGGAAACACCCCCACGTGCGTGGGGAAGACATTTGGGCAGGATTTCTATACAGCGGCCCCCAAGAAACACCCCCACGTGCGTGGGGAAGACCAGAAGTGGCTCTCGGCGCAGCGTCCGGGCGTAAGAAACACCCCCACGTGCGTGGGGAAGACACTGAGGGATTATTCACTTTTTTTGCTGAGCCGTCAAAACAATATTGAAGCGTCATCTTTTTCAGACACAAGTTGCAGCCCTGACAATTCGATGAGCTGGCGCTTTGGTTCCCCCATGCCGTAGAGCTTGTACCCCGGTGGGTTCGGTAGCCTTTGAAAGATCATGAGACCACTTTGTTCAGGGCATTTTTCGAGCAAGTAGTTGATCACATGCCGTGCAACGGAATCTTTAATGCCTGAAACGAAGACGTTAGGCCGAGGTTCCACAAACCAGAGCTTCATCCGCCCGCGTACGGCGGGAGGCAAATCATTTGCGATAACGACGAGCACATTTCTCTCCTATCAGGCTCTCAATATCCTCGGCGACTTTTTCCAGCAGCTTCATTTCGATGACACGCTTGCGGAACGCTTCAGATACGGCGTACTTGTTGTAGCGGCCCGCGAGGGAGAGCGTCAGGGAAAAAGCGAGATCAACGCAGAGCTCTCCTTTGTAAAGATCGGCGAGATCATACACAAAAGGCAGGGGGCTCCCGGAGTGGATAAAGCCCAAGTGCGGCGAATAGCCGAGGCTGTGGACACAGGAGCATAAGACGCCATAGAGGGCCGCATTGGTGGACGTCAATATCTGGTTCGTCAGATCGCTCAACTCGAATTTTCCGGGGGTGAAAACACGTCCCTTCCAGCCGACTTTGTATTGCTCGGCTTTTTCGAGGTAGAAATTGCGGACGCGCAGCCCTTCCATTCCCATCATTTCCTGCAACGTCTTGCCCTCAAGCTCCGCATCGGGAAAGCGTTTGGCGAAGAAAGCCCTGGCGACGGCAAGAGAGGCCCCTTTGTCCGTTGAGAGCCATGCCTGGCGTTGCAGGTTGCGAGTGTTGGAAGTGGGCACGACGCCTGAAGCGTAGAAGAGCAGGCTGTCCTCGCCAACCCAGCAGACGGCGCAGTTGGCGGCGGAGGCTACCTTGATGGCCTCATGGGTTACAGACGTACCGGGGCCAAGAAGCAGGGCGTTGATCGTCGCTATGGGCAACCGTACCCTGTTTCCGTCCGCGTCGATCCATTTGATGCTGCTGTCGTCAATCTCCAGCCGCCCTCTTTCCAGATAGATGAACGGGTACTTGTCCGATACGCGGGGAAGCGTTTCCCGTGTGATCGGGATAAACAAGCGGCGGGGAGCTTTGGGCTCTTCACCTGCAATAGGCTCCTTTTGTTCCGGCATCCTTGTCTCCCGTACAAAAGTGCCGCCGGAACTGCTTCCGGCGGCACTTTTTCATTGTTCCAGAATCGTCACTTGCCTGTCTTCATACCGCTTGCGCAGGCCGAAGGCGATGGGGATGTCATTCAGCGTCAGCACATCCCCGCCCTCAACACGCCCGTGGGTCACACGGAAGCGTTCCGCGCGCCTTTTGGCTTGCGCTATTTCCCCGGCGGCTGCCAATGCTTCTTCCTGCGAGCCGAAACGGCCACGGTAAACGATATCCGTAGGCACGCAGCTTTTGCGCCCAAGGCATATGGGCCATACGGGATTTTGCAGCCCGGCGATGATTTCATCCGCATACGCTTCCGGGACATCCAGCGCGCAGGCGAACGCCATATCCTGAAGGTAATAACGGTAGGTCATTTTCGTTCCCGCACCGACCGGACGTTTCCCGTCCGTTTTCTTGGGGATGAGCAGATCCTGCCACGGATCCGAAGCGTCATAGCCGCTGCCCACCATCTGGAAATCGCGGAGGAGGGGCTGTATATCCGGTTTGCCGTTTTCGAGACGTGAATACGCCACTACGGTCTGCGTGTATGCCTTCATCTCGGCAAGCCACGCTTCCTGTTCGCCGCTGCGCCCCGTAGCGCAGCAGACGAGCCCGAGCACGCCGGAGCGGGAAGGAAAAGGAAGCGTATCGCGCCTTCCGAAGCGGGAATCGACCCCCCAAGACTGAAGGGGGGCCTCCAGCCAGAGGAGCAGGGCGGTCATGCCTGCGCCTCATACGGGCGCACGAACGCCGCCACGCCGTTGACGAGATCGTCGATGCTGACGGAGTCGTCCTTGCCGAACGTGAATTCGGCGGCCTTGCCGAACAGCGAGCCGGCCAGCTTCTCCTGCTTGGCGAGTTGGAGTTCAAGGGCCTCAATGCTCGGCTTAAGGAACCCTTGCCCTTTTGCCCTTACCGGCTCGTCAAAGCTGGCCTGCATGCCTTGCCCCCTGCGGATGTAGATGCGGGCATAGTCCCACGGGCGCATGCCGGTTTGCGTGGTCTGCCGGGCGGAGGGGACGGCGATGTACAAGGCCTTGATGAAGGCCGACACAGCATCGGCCAATCCCGTATTGCCAAGCGAATCCGCGAGCTGGCCGAGATCGAGGTTGATATAGCGGTAATAGGTGGCCGAGTTGTATTCAAGGCTTCCCATATGGGCGGAACCCGTTTCATCATCGGATTTGAGATCGTCAAGTGCCGTGAAAAATTCGATTTCGTTGTCGACGCGGTGTGTGGAGACGGCGTGGGCAAACGAGGCGGCGGCATGGACGTTGAGATCGGGGGCCTGCGCCACCATGCGCCCGAACAGGGCGATGTCGAGCCCGTCGACGGCGGGGTTGAAATGGGCTTTATGAGCCTTTCTCAACTCCGGGGACAATACGGTCTTTCCCGATTTTTTGACGGCGGCGGACTCAGGTTCAAAGGCCTGTGCCGCGGCGAATTCGGCGATGGCTTCCGCCTCATTTTTCGAGAAGAAATACAGGGTATCTTCAGCCAGCAGAGGGGCGCAGGCCTCACCGAACGCCTTTGCCTGTTCCGGTGTGGCCCCCTTGGTTTCACAGGCTTCCGCGAGCATCCCGGCAACCTGTTTTGTGCGCACGCCGATTTTGACGCCGAGCTCCTGAAGGGCCAGCCGCACATGACGCTTCCAGCACTGGGAGCTGACGCGGGCACGGGATACCCCGCCGATCATCGCGCTCTTGGGGGCGCCCACGTCGTCCCGGTTCAGGCAGGAAACAGGAAAAGACTGGAGGATATGGAATTCAACATGGGTTCCTTTGAGTGTATTCATCTTCATTCCTTGAGCTGCTGGTTAAAAGACGATGGGGGCGACCTGAAGCAATCCGCAACCAAAGGCTTTGCCGTGGCCGATGCCCCGGCAGACGCTTTGAGTGAAACGCTCTTTATCAACAACGGTAAGGGTTCCCGTCACCCGCGCTTTTCCAAGGGTGACTTTCTGTTCCCCCTTCCAAAAAACATCAGCATTGATCTCTGCGACCTGAAAAGAGGATTCCTGTACCTCAAAACCCCATGCGGGGGCTTTTTCCAGAAACCAGCGTGCGACCTCTTCACGGCTGCGCAGAGGCATACGTTTTTGGGTTCGGCTGTCCCGTTTTACGGGATTGATGACGACTTCAAAGCGGTAGGCGGAAAAACCGAAAAAGGCTTCAGGGATTGGCTCGGTTCTGACGAATTCCCCGTATTCGGGCTCACGGGGCTGCCGATCGGACAGGATAAGGAGATGCCTCCCGTATTTGTCCCCGCCCATATCGGCGAACAGGATACCGCTGCCTTTTTCCCGATCGCCCCCGCGCACATCGTCAAAAAGCCCGTAAACAACCCTGTGCAGAGAGTAGGTATCGCTAATCCGCAGGGCTTTGGCGTCATGCGGCGACAGCCTGTAGCGGCTGGCGAACATCATGACGCGTCTCCTTCGGCAGCCTTCGGTTCATTGGGAAGGCTGTAGAAATCACGGGCCCAGCGCATTTTGATGCGCTCTTGCCCATTGCTTTCAAAATACAGGAGTTCCTCCAGCAGCGTAGCGAAGCAGAGCGGTTTCGCAGCCTTCGCCGTGATGAGGGAAAGCATCGGGCGCAGGATACGGCATGCCTCCTCGGTCGTTTGGCAGGCGAGGAGGCGGCGCAAACGCATGCTTCCCTGATCTTCGTCATCGCCGAAGCAACTCCTCAGCGACGCGCCGAGGCCGAATATGCCGTCCTTTTCCGGCTGCCTTCGGCACAAGGCGGCTCCGATAAGGCAGAAAGGCAGACGCCGCGCGGCGAATTCAATATCTATGTTGAATCCCAGTAAAATGTTCCATACCTGATATTCCAGATCGGGATTGTCGGCCCGTTTCATCCGGGCGACAAACCCCGTATCCTTGATTTTAGGGGCGGCGCTCGCCCGGTCGAGCACAAAGCGGACAAACGCTTTGCTCAGGGAGTTTTCCTTTGTTTCAGCCATAACAGCCCTCTTCACGATGAGGATTGGGTTTTCTGTGAAAACATCCCGAAACCGGGCCGGTGGCGGGCCCATGCTTCAAACTGGCGCGCCGTCCCGTGCGGGCAGGATTCGTCAAAGGCAGTGCCGGCGAAAACGGCATACGTCCCCATAAGCTTGGCAAGCCGTTCTTTGCCGTCGCCGTAACAGGCTTGGATCAGTTCTTGGAATGTGGGTTCGACCAGTTGCCAGAACAGGCCGGACGCTTCGGCGGCATGGGCATCGCCCTGTACTTTCAAGTCCGAAAAATACCCCCGTGTGGCCCCATAGACGGCGGTACCCATTCTTTCCAGCTGCCCCATTTGTTTTTTGAAGAGGATAAACCAGTCATCACTGCCGGAGAACAATTGGGCCTCCAGCCATGTTTCGGATTCAATGCAGTCGTCGCCCCCGGATACATATTGTTCTCCCGCGTTGCTGCTGACTTTGAGCCCGCCGCTCCAGATTCCGAACTGTTTGACATGGCCGTCGCCCAGGCGCTGGATGCCTTGTTTCAGGTTCAGGCACTCAAAACCGCTGTCATGTTCCGATTCCAAAAAAGACAACAGGGCCGTAAGTTGGCGCCAAGGCTTTTTTTCGGGGTTTACCCACAACATTTTGACCTTGGCTTTCGCTTTGTCGGCTGCTGCGGAAGGATCAACCATCCGTTCCTGATAGTCGGGGTGGACGATGCCTTCGGTGTAGTGGAGGCCGTCTTCCCGCAGCAGGCAGAAGCGGGAGAGCGGGACAAGCCGACCCATGAGGCTGGCCTTCAAAGCCCGTGCGGTGGGGCAATCCTCGCCTTCAGGCATTTTTTCCCACGGAGCCGTCCCGATCCCTTCTTCCCATTGCCCGGTGTCGGCTATGATGTCTCGCGTGAGGAGGTTCAGCCAGACGGTTTCAAGAATGGAATCCCCCAGAAGGAACGAATGGAGCAAACCCATATGGCATACGGAAGGGCCGGGCTTTGCGCTCTTGCCTTTCACGTATCCCTTGCTGAGGACAACGCTGTTGTCCGTCTTCTTCCCGCCGAGGCCAAAACCCATCTGTTCCACCAGCAGCAATGCGCGGGAGGCGTCGGACATGATCGGTTCCAGTTGCAGGTGCGTGAGCAGCGTGGTGTTGCCTGAGGCGACCTGCGGCATGGCTGTCCCGTAGGGCTTGAGTTCGGCCTTGGAGCAGGCGGGCATCTGGAGGAACGGTTTGTCGCCGTACAGCCAGAAGGCATCACGCCATTGTTCGAGATACAGGGTACACCGTTCGCCGAGGCCATCCGGCCCCATTGCGGCCCATTCTTGCGTATCCTGCGGCGTGGCCGCTGCCTGGGCAATGGCGATGAGCAGTTTCAGCACCGCAATCTTTTGCACGGCCGTCCCGCCCAGTGCCCGGCACTCCCTGCCGCCGAACACGCGCAGAAGCCCCGCCTTGCCCATGTCGGCGATGGGAATCCATGCCTTGTCGAGCAGGTTGTATCTGTTTTCCGTCACATTCCCCCCTTTCAGCAAGACGTCGTTTGTTCGTAGCCCCATTCCGGGGTGTAACTCCCGCCGAAATCGTTCCCAACCCCGTCCTCAAGCGTGCCGTCGGCCCTGAGCACGGCGATGTACAGGGAGGGCCGCCCTCCATCCTTGGGCGAAACATACAGGTAGGGCGACAGCCTGTTCAAGAGGTCGGCGGATGGCTTGCGGGCCTTTTCCAACCAGCTTTCAGGCACGCGGACGATGTTTGCCGTCAGCCGGGAAGCAATCCGGGCCCGTTCGCCCCATTCAGGTATCCGTACCGGGAATGCCACTTCCGAGCCGTCGGCAAGCAGGCATTGCCCCCCGCTTATGCCTCGGCTGCGGAGAAGCAGGACGTCGGTTTCGGGCCGCTGCATCGACCGGGTAGCAACCGCCTCTTCCGAAACGGTATTGCCCCATTGCGACGTACTGTCGTAGGCGTGATTCCGCAGCCTCAGTTTGTCTTCCTCCAGCTTCCGCAGTGCAAGCGCCAAAGGGGATCCCGTCTCGTCCCTGTCCGCATAGGTGGCCTCAAGCATTGGCCGGATGTCGTCGGGCAATCGAACGCTGTGGCGTTGCGACCACTGTTCAAGCGTGCGGCACAGGACATATGGACTGTAGACGTATCCCGTGCTGCCGAAGGCCTTCATCGGATTTTGCAGGGCTTTTTCCAGATCGGGAGCGAGTATCCATGCTTCGCGGCAGGCATCCGCAGGGCGCCGCACTTGGCCCGGACCCTCGTCATGCCGCCATAAGCGCCCGATGCGCTGGAACAACATGTCGGTAGGGCAGAGGCGCGTCACCAAAAAATCGGCGTCGATGTCCAGCGACTGTTCCAGCACCTGCGTCCCGACGAGGATACGCCCTTTTTCCCCCCGCGCTTCCGACTTCGCGCCATACAGGGATGTCCACAGCGATTCGTTCCGTTCCCGGTCGGCTGGCGTGAACCGGGAATGCAGCAGGCCGATTTCAACATCCATGCCTGAGGCACGGGCGGCCAGCTCCTTGTATACGGCCTGGGCTTCGGCAACCGTGTTCTCGATCCAGAGAACCTGTTGCCCGCCTTCCGCACGTAAGAGGGATTCTTCTATGGCCTCATCCTGCGCCTTGCCGCAGTGAAGCGTAACGGTTCTCTCCTGTTTCGAGGCATTTTCATTCATGCCGGGAACTTCAGCGAACCGATCCGACTGGGAGTCAACCGCCGTAATCAGAGGGTAATCGGTGCGGACAGGCTGGTGGGCGCCGAGGAATGCGGCCCTGCGGGACTGCGTCAACGTCGCGCTCAGGATGATGACCGTACAATACAAGTCCCGGAGCAGGGTGACCAGTTTATCGACGATTGTCCCCGTATAGGTGTCGTAGGAATGGATTTCATCAATGATGACGACCTTTCCCGCAAGCCCAAAGGCCCGTACCGCCGAATGCCGGACACGGATCACCGCCATGAGCGCCTGATCGATAGTGCCTACGGCGAAGGGGGCGAGAAGCCCGCGCTTGCCTGATTGGAACCACGGCTTGCCCGGAGCGGCGTCCTCGCCCATTTCTTGTTCGGAGAATGTCTTGAGCCATGCCTTTCCATGCAGGAGGAGGGGCGCTTGGGGGCTGTCCTGAAGGAGAATGCGGGACAGGAACGCGTTGACGCGGTCATGGATTTTGTTGGAGGTCAACTGCGTGGGGAGCGCGAAGTAAATCCCTCCGGCCTTGCCCTGTTCCAACATCCGATAGGCCGCATACAACGCCGCTTCGGTTTTGCCCATCCCCATCGGGGCCTCAAGGATATAGACGCCCGGCCCGGAAACCTGATCAATGAAAGCCTGCTGCACCTCTCTCGGTGAAAAGCCGAAAAGCACTTCAAAAGAAAGCCCCGTTTGCAGGGAGAGGGGAAGGAAACCCGCGTGGTCTACAGCCTTCCGCACAAGCGGTGCCCAGTCTTTTTGCGGCTCGTCGAACAGCTCCCCGGAGCCAATCCAGTCCGCAACCGTGGTCAGGCCCATCAGGAGCAATGCCTGTGTCTTTGACGATATCTCAGGCCAGCCCCGTTCCCCCGCAATGAGGGCGAGCAGTTCTTCACGCCGCTTTTGCCATGCCTCGCCGCCGTAGTTGGTGCACGAAGCAGGGTAATTTTTTTTAGGGGGCACGCCATGATGCCGGCCCACAATTTGAGGGATAAACGGATCGCCCTGTACTGCTTTGAGTGCGGAGTAACTGATGGCGGCGTGCCCTCCCCAGTCCTGCTCTAATGATGGGTCGGAGTCCTTCAGTTCAGGGAAGGAGCTCAGGGAACCGGCAGCCTGATGGATTTTATGCTGAAACGTGGGGCACACTTTGCCTACATCATGGGCGGAAACGATACGATCCGCCCCTTCTGGATAAAACGGCAATGTGCATTTCGGCAGCCGCTCCAAGAGGAGTGCCGCAACCGCCCCCGTAATAAGGGCATGGTCAAGCACCGTGCGGCCTGCGGCTGTTGCTCCATGTGGATCGTGATACGTTTTGGCAAGGCACTCTGTGAGAGGTAAGGCTGTAAAGTCCTTGTTGGTTGGACGAGAGCGCAGCATCTTTTGTCCTCAATCCTTTGGGATGTCGAAGGATGCCATCAAAAGATTTTCTATAGCAGTTTGATGATAGCTTCTTTTAGATGAATATTCAAGAATGGTTAATATCATGAATTGATTGTGCATATGCCGTAAACAGCCTCTGCCAGTTGGCAGAAAAACGTGTCTGCCCATAAATAGAGAGGGAGGAACACCCCCACGAAGGTGGGGAAAAGAGTAATCCTTTTCCAAGGAAAACACATGATACTGGAAACACCCCCACGAAGGTGGGAAAAAAACATTTTTAAAACACATTATACTGTTGATAATATGAATACCATTTCTTTATTGTGTTCTCCACAAAAGGTCAAGTTTTATCATGGTGAAATATATTTTCATTTAACTACATATAGTTATATTTCAGTTTTTCCGTTTCTTCCAGTTTTTTGTTTTCATACTGAGGGCGTCCGCGATCTTCGCCAGCGTGTGGAGCTGGCAACCGCCGGTGGTATCGTCTTGGGTAGCACGGTGAATTGTACGCGTGGATGATTCTGTTTGGCTAGACCAGGCACGCATCGTAATGCTTTTTTTATTAACGCTCTGATATTACTTTTAAACATTATATACCATCAAAGTATTTTTGTTGTAATCAAGTAATTTTTAGTGATGGAATATGAAGTAATGAGTTACAACAACCCATCGGAAAGGCAATAACAAAACAGCCCTCGGAGATGCTCGCAACATCGCCGAGGGCTTAACCACAAAAAACTAGCAGTAGGAGTTTGTTATGGCTACCCCGCAGATTACCGATTCTCGCGGTACAGTCAAGCCTCACGGCATTGACGCCCTGTTCGCCAACTATGCGGACGAAACCCGGCGCATGAAGGAAGGGGCCGCAGCAGCCCGCAAGCGCATGTTGAGCTTGCCGAACGTCATTGAAGGCCATGAGTACGGCAAGTGGTGGCTGTGCATCGTCTTTGCGCCTGGAACTTCGGAAACGGAGCCTCTCCGTCTGCACTGGTGCTGCAACCAGAAGGGGGCCGAGGGCTTCGCCCGTGACTACACGGAACGCGGTTGCTTCTGCGTGATCGCGCAGACGACCAAGCAGCCCGGCGACGACTTCTAGGGCGAACGAGGCCCGGCGGGAGGCTGCCGGGCCGCAAAGAAAGAATCATCTTGTCGCAGTGCGAGCTCATGCCCATGCCCGCGCCTTCGGTTACGCCGCACAATGGACGTCCTGTACCACCCCTTTGGAAGTGGCGAAGTTCTTTGGGAAGTGTCACGGCAATGTGGTACGCGATATTAAGGAATTCATAGATAACACACAGGAATCGTTTAGCGCCCTCAGTTTTGAGGGCGCTAACTATATCGACGAACAAACCAGAACCGCCTTCTGTACATCATTTACCGTAACGGTTTCATGTTGCTCGTTATGGGTGCAGGGGCAGAAGGCCCTCGTCTCAAACTGGCCCACATCAAAGCCTTCAACGCGCTGGAAACCGAGTTGCAGCGCCAGCGGGAAGGGGCCTTGCCGCCCGCCGACGTCTTCGCACCACTCGCACCGCCGCAACAGGCGCAGCTCAGGGCACTGGTCGACGCCAAGATCGGCATATTGCCGAAGGAGAACCAGCCCAAGAGCTATGGCGAAGTGTGGGGCCGCTTCGCCGCCAATTCGGGATCGCCAAGTATACGCAACTGCCGCCGGAGAGGATGGCCGAGGCCGTGGAGTATTCGATCTTGCTGGAACTTACGGAAACGGAAGAAGGCGGGGAGTAAGCATAGGTGCGATCCCCATAGCGAACAGAGCAATGACTGGCAAAGCCCCTTGCCTCCGCGCAGGACGAACGTGAGCGCGCAGAAAAGAACTCCACCGCCGCCGTTGGGAAGGAGGGAAGGCTCAAGCGCAACTACGCTGACCTGATGGCGATGATCGCCCGCATCGTGGATGCCCGCGCTGCGCTGGACACGCAGGTCTGGGACTTCGAGCGGCGTGACCGCAGAGGCCGCCGCGCAGCCGTCCCGTTTGTCGTCGATTCCCTGAAAAACAACGAAGACGTGCCGGAACCGGACATCCCCATCAACCCCTCATGGCTGAACAAGTCGACGCGGCAAACCGAGATCCCTGAGGGTATCAAACGGGCCATCGCCGCAGACAAGCGGGAGCGCGAAGAAACCCGCCGGACGGAACAGGCCAAAGCCGACCGCATGGCGCTGGTGGAGGCCACGGCAAGGCTCAGGCGGAACGGTACGGTTCCGCGCTTCTCCTGTCGACGTTTGCGGCCTGCCTGACGCCGGACGTTTCCGGGGAGGATGCCGTGGGCATCATCGGACAGGTGTATGTGGCGGAAGCCAAGGCTCGCGAAGGGAGCAGGCCCATCCCCGTCGCCAATCCTGCGGAACCGCGCCCCGATCCGTTCATTGAGCAGGAGGAGGGGGTTCCCTTCACCCCGCCCGTGAACGTGGCTTTGTACCCTGATCCTCAGCGTCAAGTACGCGCCGAAGTGGGGATACCGTACAGGAGGGGGCCTTTGCCATGCTCCGCTCCGGGGAGGATGCCGTGGGCAGCATCAGCCATTTTCTATGCTAACGCCTTATCCAAAGGCAGCCGCATCTGTTACAACAATTCATTGTAACAGATGCGGCATGGTGCAAAAAGAACTGTTAGACAGTATTTTTTTCTTGGCTATAAGATTGTTCAAAAGCGAACGAATGCGGGCGGGAATACCCTGCCGCAGAGCGAGGCGCTCCTGCCGGCGGATGCTGCCTCCGTTTTCCAATAGCTAAGGACAATTCCCCTCTTTTTTCTTCCGTTCGCTGGAGGCATAGCCATGAGTATTGATTTTCGTGTCAGGCCGCCTATCGAGAGTTACCGGACGGCGGAGTTTTACACCAATTTCCAGGATGTTGAGCAGCGTTCGGCCCGCTTTGGGACACAAATATCACAATGTGCCAGAACCTTTTCCCTGGAATCGCTGCTCGAAGAGATGGATGAGGCTGGCGTGGAACAGGCTGTCGTTCCGATCCGTAAGGGTTGCGGCGGAGACAACAAGGATCTCGTCCACCTGCTGGAACGCCATCCTGAGCGGTTCGTTGGATTGGCGGGCATCGCCCCTTTGATGGGGGTTGAGGCCGCGCTGGAGGAAATCGGCAGGTACGTTGCCGACGGGCCCTGTCGCGGCATCGCGCTGGAACCCGCATTCGATCCTGAGCGCTGGCATGTGGATGATGAAAGGGTCTTCCCGATTTACGAACGGTGCAGCCGGGAAGGGATTCCCGTAGCCATGACCTTTGGCGGCATCTTCACGCCGGGGCTTGGCTATTACGCCCCGCTTGAACTTGATCGCGTGGCCGCCGCCTTCCCGGATATGAACATTGCCCTGTGCCACGGCGGTTGGCCCTACGTCACCGAGATCTGCCAGATCGCCTTCAACAGGCGAAACGTCTATCTGGCCCCGGATATGTACATGATAAACGCTCCGGGAAGCGGGGATTTCATCGCGGCGGCGAACGGCATTCTCTATGACCGGATTCTCTTTGCCTCCGCCGCTCCGATCATTTCCATCCGGGATGCCGCACGGCATTACAGGAACTGCGGCATCGATCCGCGCTTCCTGCCCTATATTATGGAAGAGAATGCAAAGCGGTTTCTCGGACTGTAGCGCCTCAACGGTAACCCATCATGTGGAAAAAACGGCCATGCGAATCGAACAACTGATCTGCCTGCTCGAAATATCGCAACAGAAGTCCCTGAATACGGCCAGTAAGCGCTTGCATATGACACAGCAGGCACTCAGCTCCACCATCAAGACAATGGAAAAGGAACTGGATACACGGCTGCTGAACCGGACCAGGCAGGGCTGCACGCTCACGCCGGACGGGGAAAGGGTATTGGCCTACGCTGCGGAAATAGTCCCGAAATACCATGCGCTGCTGCGCGATTTGCGTGGAGGGGGGACGGCCCCGGAACTGATGGGGACGCTGCAAATCTATGTGAACTCGATCTTCTACATCTCGCTGCTGCCGGGCGTCATCAAGCGGCTCTGCGAGAAGTGCCCGCAGATCAAGGTCGTGATTCTGGAGCAATCCCCAACGGGCATTTGTGCCCGTCTGAGGGAGCCGCAGGAGAAGGGCGTCCACCGCATCGGCCTGATCAATGTGCCGTATGCGGATGAAGACGGAGGCTCGCTGTGCCCCGGCTTCATCCCCGCCTCCGGGGTTTCGTTCCATCCTCTGGCCGAGGGCAGCTATCACGCTTGCGTAAGCAGGAAATCCCCGCTCGCCGCGAGCCGGGAGCTCTCGCTCAAGACCTTGCTGCAATACCCCATCGTGCTGGGAGCCTCGGACGAAGGGAACGCCACCCCCCTGCATTATCTGCTGAACCGTTATGGAACGCCGGACATCGTGCTTTCCGCGGGCTCGGTGAGCCTCTGGAACCACGCCATCGCCAACGGCATGGGCGTCGGGTTCCTTCATGACATCTTCCTTGAAGGGGAAGGCCCCCGCCAGAGCTATCTGGACGGCCTTTCACTCATCAAGGTCAAGGAGCGCATCGTGGCGGTCACGGGCTATCTGCTCGCTGGGGAGCCGAGCGGCATCGTCCGGGAACTGATCCGGCTCCTGCCATCCTCGGCATCCTGACGTGAGCACAGGACCGCTTCGTCCTGCATTTCCAATGCGAACCATTCGGCATTCACGCCTATAAGGAGATTCTTGTGGAAACTGTCGACAGCCGCAAACGCGCCGTCTACTGGATACATACGTTCGTCTACTTTCTGCTTACCTTCTGTTTCGGATACCTGCCGTTCCACGCACTGACCCCGTTCGGCATGACCATTGTGGGCATTTTCATTGGCCTGCTCTACGGCTGGACCTTTATCGGCTTCGTGTGGCCCAGCATGATGAGCATCTTTGCCCTTGGCTTGTGCGGCTACTTTAAGACCCCGCAGGCCGCCTTCGCCAGCGCCTTCAGCAACCATCTGGTCATCTTCATGCTGCTGGTGCTCGTGTTCACCGCATATTGCGAGAAGAGCGGCATCAACAAGAAATTATCCTGCTGGTTTCTAAGCCGGAAAGGGCTGGCGGGGAAGCCGTGGTGCTTCACCTTTATGGTTCTGCTGGGAACCTTCGTGGTGAGCTTCCTCGTGGACGGAAACGCGGTCGTGTTTCTCGTATGGAACCTGATGTACAGTGTGTTCGATGAAATCGGCTATAAGAAGGGGGATCGCTATCCGGCCTACCTGCTGGCGGGGGTCGCCATATCGGCCATCCTCTCGTTCGGCTGCAAGCCTTGGGGGAACGTGTGCATTCTGGCCATCGGAGCGTTGGAGGCTTCGTCCGGCGGACAGTACACCGTGGACTATCTGACGTTCATGGCGACCACTATACCGCTGTGTATCCTTTTTATTGTGGCCTACTTCCTTGTCATGAAGTATGTGTTCAAGCCGGATGTGGGCAAGCTCCGCAATCTGTCCGAAGCCTATCTGGAATCCATGCGCAACGATCTGAAGCTGAACCCCGCCCAGAAGATCGCCGGAGCCGCGCTGATCGTGTTCATGGGGCTGATGCTCCTCCCCAACCTGATGATGGGCGGCCCCAACGTCCTTGGCATCCTCGGACAGTTCAACTTCCTCGCCGCGATTGCCGTTGTGCTCATCGCCCTTTGCGTAATGCGGCTGGAAGGCAGGCCGCTCCTTGATTTCGATGAGTGCGCCCGCGACGGCATCCACTGGCATGTGTTCTGGATTACCGCGGCGGCCCTGCCGGTTTCGGCGGCGGTGAGCAGCGACGCGGCGGGCATCACCGCGTGGCTCGGCGAAGTCATGAACACCTACTTCAAGGACGCCAACGTCATCGTTTTCCTTGTGTTGTTCTCCATCGTCATCAACCTGCTCACCCAGTTCACCCATAACGTCAGCTTGGTCCTCATCGCCGTGCCTATCGCATGGCAGGTCAGCCAGTCCCTCGGCCTGAACCCTGTGGCGCTCACCGTGCTCGTGATCATCGCCGCGGCCTGCGCCTATGCGACCCCGGCAGCATCCACCGTGGCGGCGGTCCTGTTTTCAAACGTGGACTGGATCGGTGTGCGTACTTCGTTCAAGGCGGGGTTCAGCGCGGTGCTTGCCGGGCTGATCGTCCTGTTCCTGTTTGGGTTCCCCATAATCGCAATGGTCTACGGTTTCCGCCTCTAGGTTGTGGCGTCAATTTGATATGATATATTGAAATTATTTAACTACTTAAGTTATAAAAAGGTTATTTTGAATAATTTCAATTTGTTATATGTAAGATGACGGCACGCCTAGCATATAGAGCGGCGGACGCCGCAAAAGGAGCTTTACCATGAAGATACTTGACGTTCGCACCCGTCCGCCATTCGGAAGTATACGGGACGGGATGTTCAACAATCCCGGACGGGAATTGTTTGAGCCCGAAGCCTTCGCGCCGCGGTTTGGGATGTCTGTCGGCGAATCCGCGCGGCAACGGTCCATGAGCCTGTTCATAGAGGAAATGGACGCGGCAGGGATCACGCTTGGAGCCGTGCTGATCCGAAAGTCCACAGGTATGGACAACAACGACCTTGCCCGGCTGGACGCGGCCTATCCCGGGAGGTTTATCGGGATTGCGGGTATCGATCCTCTTGATGGTGAGGAAGCCCTGCGGGAAACGGAACATTTCGCCCTCAAGGGGGCCTGCCGGGGCATCCTGTTGGAGCCGGGCTTCTGTTCCACGCCGCTCTATGCCAATGATCAGCGGATTTACCCGATCTACGAATTGTGCCAGCAGCACGGCATCCCCGTATTCCTGTCCTTTGGGGGGTATGTCGCCCCAGATCTGACGTACAACAGCCCCTTCATCATCGATCGGCTGGCCTTGGATTTCCCAAGCCTCAAGCTGGTTATCGCCCACGGTGGCTGGCCCTTCGTAACCGAAATCTGCCATGTGGCATTCAACCGGGAAAATGTGTATCTCGCGCCGGATCTGTACACGATGAACGTGCCGGGAAACAGAGACTACCTTGCTGCCGCGAACTATTTCATTCCCGAAAAATTCCTGTTTGGGACTGCCTATCCCTGTGTATCCATGCAGCAAGCTGTCGACTACTATCGAAACTGGGGTCTGAGGCCGGAGGTGCTGCCCAAGGTCATGTACCAGAATGCGGCGGATGTGCTCGGCGTCGAAGCGCCTTCCGAATAGACAGAAAAAGCCGTCATCACCCCTTTGAATACGGCCTGAGAGAACTCCCCGTAGGTAATCCTTGGGCAGCTCAATGCAAAACAGACCGGCTGGAATTTTATAGTGGAATTCCAGCCGGTCTGTTATGGCTAGAGCGTTTCCACGTTGGAAAATGCTCTTTTTCGACTGCGGGAAGCAGGCGGCCGCTGCGAAGGCATAAGTACTATGTAGTTGCGCTGTTCAATGCCGGAGCGGGCGTATCTTAAACTTTCAAATTGTAATTTCTTAAAGTTCATTTGCTCTAGGTCGTGTCATTGGTTTTTATATAATTAAAGTATTAAAATATTTTTATATTTTGAAAATAGTTTAATAATTTTAATATATTATATATGGCCAACGACACAGCCTAGGAAATCATGAGTTGCCTTCTCCACAAGCTAACATCATCAACGTGTTCAACCTAACGGATAGCCCCTTTCTGTTTTTTTCGGAGGCTCCATGCCTGAGAAGGTTTTCCGTGGCTCTGTCATCGTATGCGGTTATTTCATCTCCACAGCACGGTGAAAATGCAGCTTTTTTTCAGTTTCCGCCTTGGCGGATTCATGGCTGAGCCATTTTTCTGGTTATTCCTTTGGAACTTCAAGGAAAAAGGCATCAACCATTTTCTAGGTCGTGTCGTCAATTAAATATAATATACTTAAATTATTAAACTATTTTTAATCTGCAAAATATTGTTTTAATAATTTAAAAGAGTTATATGTCAAAGAACGACATGGCCTAGGATACAGCCATAAAAAATGTATTGAGCATAAAAGCCAGGCGCTGTCAGAGTATACGGTTGCTTCATTTTCACAACACAGTGAAAATGAATACTTTTTCTCAAGGTTTCCCCTTTGGCGGAATCCATAGCCAAGGCATTTTGCCGGTTATTTCTTCGGGGCTTCAAGGAAAAAAGCATCAACCATTTTCTAGGACACAGCCAAAAGCTATTTCCCTTCGGTGAACGTTTCTTCGTTCCAGATTTCAAGCCCCGCCTCACGGGCCATACGGGCAAAAACGCCTTCGCCGGGCACGCGGGTTCCGGTAAAGGTGCCGTCGTAGATTTCCCCGGAGCCGCAGGAAGGCGACCGCGCTTTGAGGATCGCCGCCGTACAGCCGTTTTCTTGTGCCAGCCGCAAGGCTTCCTCCGCCCCACGGGTAAAGGCGTCGGTTACGTCCGTTCCGTCCTTGGCGACGACGCGCCCGCCCCTGATTTCCGAGGGGACGCGCGGCGTCGGAAGCCCTCCGAGGGTTTCAGGGCATACCGGCAGGGCCTGCCCCGCACGGATCAGCCTTTGTACCGCCGGGCAGGGAGAGCAACCGCCGTCATACCGGCAGGGTTCCCCCGCAAGGCACGCGCTGACCACATACTGTCTGGCCATGTTCGGATCCATCCTAATGCTCTATTATTCTAGCAGAATTCGCGTATCAGCCCGGCGGCGTGGGGGAATGCCCGCCCCAAAACGTCGGGATCGGCCATTTCAAAATCCGCAAAATCAAATCCCGGAGCCACGGTACAGCCCACCAATGCGAAATCGGAACCTTCCGCCGGGGTTGCGCCGAACCAGCAGCCGCCCGGAACGGTGTATTGGAGGTACTGCCCGTTGAGGACATCCTGCCCCAAAAGGATTTCTTCCGCCGCCCCATCCGGCCTGATTATCGCCAGCCGCAGGGGGGCGCCGAGATAAAAATGCCACATCTCTTCCTGTTTCAGCCGATGCAGATGGGAATATTCCCCCCGGCGCAGGAGGAACAAGATGCCCGTGGAGAAGTTCCGCGCCCCTCCAAAACCGGGCAGGGCATCGGCGGGGATCGATCCTTGGCTGCGGTACGTCTCGGTAAAAAAACCGCCTTCAGGATGCGGGGACATGCCGAAATAATCTGCCAGCTTCTGGGGGGTCATCTTTTCTTCCTTGGCCTGTGGTTTGAAGGGCGGGGCATCATGATGCCCTGGGCCATGTGTACGCCATACCCGATCCGAAAGGCAACCGCCATATCCCAGAGCGTATTGGGCCTGAAATGGTACCTGTTTCGAGAGGCTGTGTCATGGGAAACGGCTGATGCTTTCTTTCTTGAGATAGGAATAACCAATAAAATGCTCAATTATGGAGCCCATCAGCAGGAAAATTGGAGAAAAAGCATATATTTTCAATATATTGCTGAAACAAAACAACCGTGTACTATGACAGGGCCATTTTCAATCAATAATATATTGATATATTTATGAAAAAATAAATTTTCCAAAAAATACCCCAACAAATCCCCCAAAAGAAAAAGGATATTGCCGGGTGTTATTGTGCTTCTCTGGACAGTGCTTTCAGGACAGCAGGCATAAAAAATCCGACGCTCACGGATACCGCAAGCGCCGGATTTTGGTTTTTACCGTTTGGTTTTTTAGCCTCCCGTTCTCCGACTGTACCGCCAACGTCCATCATAGTCCCGCCTTACCTTGCTTTCTCCCCCCCTTCTGGCATATTGTTTGTATGTGTTCGTAACACCTTTGCCTTAGGCGGACCCGCCGCCGACACCCGCGGGGTTGTTCTTGCTTCGGCAAGTGCAACCGCCTCTCTGTGTACGCTGCCGGGAGTGCGGGTGATATAATACCTTCGGGGAATATCTGCGCTGATTCTAGGCACTTAAAATCTCCCGGCAATTTGTTTTTTCGGCAGTTGCCGACCTAGTACGTCGGAGAGCGCCATGACTGAAGCCCTTGCACCTACAGAGCCAAGCCTCTGGCGATATTGATGAGGGCTAACCCCCGTTCACCCCTGTCATTTTGGGAGAGACTATGCAAAAACACTTTCAGGAACTTGTTCGGGCCCTGTCCGAAAAAGCTAATACTGCCATCAGTGTTGGCGATGATGGCAGGATTTTTTGCGACTGCGGCGAATTTCCTCTGCTCATTGAATATCTTGAAGGCCCGGAACAGGTATTTATGGCCGCTTCCGTAGGTGCTGTGCCCACGCAGGGGCGTGAACTTTTTTATCAGAAGCTGTTGCAGGGGCAGTACCTGTTCCATCAGACCTGCGGAGCTACCTTGGCGCTGGATGTTGAGCTTACATTCGTTACATTACAGATAGTTAAAGATATGCAGACCCTCACGGTGCAAAACTTCCCCACCTTGGTGGCAAATTTTTTGCATACCGCAGAATACTGGCATGCGCGGTGTGCGGAAGCATCGGATTTGCCAGGGATGGAGAAACAGGGGGGTACGGCGGAAAATAAGGATCGCGCGTACATATTTTCTGCGGATGCCATCAGGGTCTGAAGGCAAGATCGGTTCCGCACACGCCCGCGCTGAACACTGAACCGCGTAACGCGACAGGGAAACAATATGGTCACAGATCTCCATATCAACAGCTTCGTGCAGGCGGCGCAGCACGCCCACTCCGCAGACAGCACCGTGAAACTTGCCGGAACCACCCTGAAAGATGTGGGCGGTTTCGGCAGCTTTTTCACCCTGGCCTCCACGCATCGGGCAACCATGAGCGCCTTTCTGGACTCTATCAAGCAAAGTTACGGCGACACGGCTTTCCAGATGGCCTCGGATCGGCTGCAGGGGCCCATGGAGCAAGGCAAACCGCTTACTGCCGGCATGATCATGCAGGTGGAGGCCGAGGCCAAGCGCATTACTACACTTGCGATCGGCAACTTTATTTCCGGCTTTTCGCCAGACGGCACACGGACGGAGCATAATTTGGATAAAGCCATTGACAAATATATTGAGGCGAGGGGCGAAAATGCTTTCCCCCTCGGCAGCGACATGGATTCCTTGCGCTATAAAATCAAGGCCGCTGTTGCGGAGGATCTGCTTTCCGGCCGTCTTGCCCTTAGCAGTGAGGAGAAAATGTTCAACGCCGTGAAATATGGCCAGGTGGGAGGCATAGAACACATACTTTCTAGGGATACCAGTCCTGTTGCGCCGGAAGGACTCCTGTCCCGCACTCCGGGCAATCTGGAAGACAAATGCCGCCTCTGCGCTCTGGCAGCGCCGGACTCCGGGGATTATAGTTCCATTGTCTTCGCCAGTTTGTATCTTGGCAGGATGCGCGAACTTCAAAACGACGGCCCGCTGACCCGCTCGACCATCTGGCAGGCCTGTTTCAGCGGCGAGGCTCTTCCGCCAGCGGCGGACAATCCACGCGATTTCGCTGCCGCTTTCAGCGCCAGGCTGAAAAAACTAGAGGCGGCCCTGTGCGAGGGGGTGCATGACTGGGGTGGCGTCGCCAGGGGGAATTGCGTAAACCGTGTGCTTCACCAGCTGCCGTATGAAATACTACAAGCGGCTCACCATGAAGGCAGGAATATAGACGACACGATACGCCTGGAAAACCTGGGTGATATTACCCTCGCTAAAATGGGCAGTCAGGTGCATTTAAGAATGTTCACCGAATGCGCCGGCTTGCAGAAGATGTTCAATGGCGGCCCGGTCACCTTCACGTTTCACCAGGCCGACGGCCCCGACACCACACTGAGCATGGTAATGGGAGAAAACATGATTACCGGAGCTTGGACCGACTTGCAGAGTGTCATGGGCGGCGAGAACCCGAAAGGCGATAAAGCCCTAGGCGAGCGTGCCCGTGGTTTTGTGCGTGATTTCGACGCACAGGTGAACCAACTGGCACCCGGCATCTCAGAGGCGCAACGGCGAACCCTGAGCGCAACCTTGAGCCAGAACTCCAACTTTCTGCTGCGCCGCTTGGAGCAGGCCGCGGGGCATCCGCTGGATGGCAATAACGCCAGATATGCTTTTGACATAAGCCGCACGGACAGCGGTGATATCCTTGTGCGCCACTCTACCAGGACGCGACCGGAAGGCGGCGGAGAGGGTGACTATGCGGAGCGCTCCCATCTCACTCTCACCATCCATCCGGACGGATCCATCAACGACACTGCGCCAGTGTTCGTCCCAGCGCCGACTGTCGGATAACAAACAAATATCCACAGTTCCCAGCCTCCAGGCTCATTAAAAGCACAACTACCCGCGTAGCCTGGTGGTTGCCTGTTGAGGAAGCGCAGCTTCCTCAACAGGCTAAAACCCTTAATCAGCAATTCCGCCTGGCCTGCGCCGGACGGAATTTTTTTATACACTTTTCATCTGACGCTAGTTCATCACTAAGAAAAGTTGATTTATTGAATGGAATATAGGTTCTATTGTGCATAATAGCACCATAAATTTATGCGAGATGATTTTTATTGAAAATATTTTTTAAGGCTGTGTTATAGAAAATAGTTGATGCTTTTTTTCTTGAAATTCCAAATGGATAAACGAAAAAATGCCTTGGCCGTGGATCCCGCCAAGGGGAAAATAGGAGAAAAAGGCTGTATTTTCATCGCACTGTGGAGATGAAACAACCACAAACTATAACAGGGCCTTTTTTAATAATATTATCAATAAAAAGTATGAATTTTGAATAAAATACTAATAGTTGGCATTGAAAAAAAGATAAAACAGGCTTGGTAGTATGTGTCGCTGTCGCTTTTTGATACAGTACAGATCGAAACCACCTCTGAGTGAGGCCGTCAATCCTCCGCACGGAGTTTTCTGCTTTTCAGCCAAGCCGCAATGCGCTTCCCTACATTCTCCTGAAGGTTTCTGTAGAAGAACTGGTAGTCGTAGATATGGTAGACACCGTCTTCAAAGAGTACACCGGGATACTGTTTTTCCGAAATGTCGGGGAGCTTGAGCGTGCCGCGCCGGGGGTCGATGCGGGCTCCCGTCAGCGCGGGGATCTCGCGTTTGACGGTCCCGGTGTAATCAGTGAAGCACGCGCCCTTGTTAAGCCTTTTGTCGCCCAGGGTGCAGTCCGCCTTCCAGGTTAGTGGGTTGATGCCGTATGTCTTCCGGCCTGCGGGCACGAACAGGGAAGAGGAGATATGCTCGGATTCGGAGTTGAAGGAGACGATGACGCCAGTATCCTCCTCGCCCTTGGCCATTTTCAAATGCGGGAAACGCCAGACATCTTCCGGTGTGACGCGCCAGCCGATGATGTAGGCGGCCACTAGCCTGTCCTGATACGATGGCTCGTCAAAAAATTCCATAAGCAGGCGCAGGGCCAGTTCCGCCCCTTGGGAAAAACCGGCCAGGACAAGGGGCCGGTCAGGGAAGTCCCGCGCATGGCTCATAAAGGCGGCGCGTATATCGGCATAGGCAATGTTCATGTATCTCTGCCGTCTGTGCTCCTCAAGGCCATAGACAGCCAGAGTCGCCTGGCGGTAGTATGGTGAAAAGACGCGGCAGTGATCGGCATAGATTCCAATCTGCATCCTCAATGCTCCGACAGTTCTTCCGCGATAATCCGCATCGTCTGGAGCCGCATTCATTGCGCCGTCCTTGCCCAGATGCACGGTGGGGGCGATGATGAAAAGATCAACGGGCTTGTCCTCGCCCGCCATGAAGAACGCCCAGTTCTCCCGGCGTCCATAGTCGGGAATGCCTTCCGTGCAGCCCGCCTCGCCAGTGATGCCCCTGCCGCTGCATGCACACAGTAGGGCGGCTAGCAGGACGGCAAGAAAAAGACGGGAAAAAAGAATGTTCCGCACTGCATGATTTGTCATGGCTGTGTCATAGAAAACGGTTGATGCTTAATTTCCTTGAAATTCCAAAGAAATAACCAATAAAATCCCCAAATCACAAAGCCCACCAGCGGAAAATTTGGAGAAAAAGCATATATTTTCAGTATATTGCCGAAATGAAAACAACCATGTACTCTGACAGAGCCTTTGTCATAATTGTACGCCCCCGGTCACCATTTTTTCCGCCTACGGCAGACGGGAGTGGATGTCAAGCAGCACCCGGCGTCATTGATTTGTTGCCGGGCTTGCGGCGGAGAGCCTGAAAGCACAGCATATGCCCATCTTTTGCCAAGGCTGGATTTTCCCGGCAGGGGCAAATGGCAGACGGGGGTGTCATCGCAGCCGGAAAACGGGCCGTTTTTGCCTGTTTATCCGCTCCTGTTCCATATCTTCCGCCTCCCTGTTGAACTTCTGAATCTGTTCCTGCGTGGGGTTGATGTTGGTGATATCAATATCTCCCGCCGTTCCAAAGGCGTACCAGACCACCCTGCGCCCGTAGTCTATCCGTTCATCACGGTTCTGTCCGTGGGGGCGGGGTGTGTCTATACAATTCGTTGGCAACTTCCTGCATTGTGTATCCTGCACAACGCATATACAGGGCAATGGCCGCATCCAGCCGTGACTCGTCCATCTTTTCAGGAAGGCTCTGTTATAGTTTATGGTTGTTTCATCTCCACAGTGCGATGAAAATACAGCCTTTTTTCCGGTTTTCCCCTTGGCGGGATCCACGGCTGAGGCATTTTTCCGGTTATCCCTTTGGAGTTTCAAGGAAAAAAGCATCAACCATTTTCTATAACACAGCCTTCAGGAAAACGCTTTTTGACCATTTCCCAATAAGCTGTATACGGGGAAGCCAGCCTACTCTGGGGAATTCCCGTTGTCTGGCCTTCACGCCGGGGCAATCCGTTTGCGGAAACGCCAGATATGCGCAAGATACGGGGTATGCTTACCAAGCCAGTGCTTGAAACGCGGAAGTCGTTCCTGTTTTTCTGGTTGAGGCTGACTGTCCCGCAACGCCGTTTTTCCTCCTGTTCCTGTGTCGTTAGAAAATGTTGGGCGATATTCAGCAGGGAAAGCCCGTGCCGGGCAAGGCGGGTAGTGGCTGTTTTCCGGCGTTCCCTCTGCTGCCGTTCCAGTTTTTCCCGTTCTTTCTCCCACCTTTCTCTGGCGTTTTTCTTTTCCTCCTGTCTTCTTCGTTCCTTTTGATACTCCCGCCACTCCTTCCGGCAGACATGACTGACAGGCTCTGGAGCGGGCTTGTGGAATATCCGCTCGGAGTAGTAGCCGGGCTTGAAGTCTCCGAGCCTTTTACACAGCCTGGACACACTGAAATTCCTGTCCACACTGGATGCCTTGACCGCCGTATCTCCCACGAAAATGACAGCGCCGGAACCTGAAGGGCTTTGGCGCTTAAGCCGTCAAGATAGTCGGCCCATGAAGTATACGGCGGCGTTCGGGCAGATATTCGGCGCGGTTGTAAATCCTGTGTATCTGCTCCGTGGGAGCGTGGGCAAACTGGCGCTCAATCCAGTCCCGGTTGTAGCCGAGTTCATTAAGAAGGGGGGAGGCCATAGCGCGAAAACCATGCGGACACATTTCATCCTCTCCAAAAAACATGCGGCGTATGGCCCTGCTGAGAGCGGTTTTTCCAAAGGGAATGGCTTCGGAACGGTAGCTGGGAAAGACGTACTGATTGCCGCCGGAATACGCCCGCAGTTTTTCCAGAACAGTCGATGCCTGCCTGCTGAGAGGGACAGGATGGTCGCGTCGCATTTTCATGCGTCCCGCCTTGCCGGTAATGGTGTCTCTTCTTGCCGAAGTTAGTCGGGCCGTGGCGGGCGGTTTTCCGGGGCAAACAGGAAAAAGGACGCAAGGAGTAGGAGACGACAAGGGCAACGCCCAGAAGACTGAACAGGATGAGACGCCGTTTTTTTCCGTGCTTGTCATATCGCTCATAGCGTGCCCTCATTTGGAAACTTGCAGGCGAATCGTCTGAATTTACCCGTTTCTGGAAAGCATCAACCGCGACGTAACCGGCACCTCATAACATTTGGTGTTGCCCGCTCCGTTGACCACAGCTGTCCAGGCTGGCCACATCAAGG
>NZ_DBMAFI010000046.1:0-28568 GCF_057864385.1 Bilophila sp.
ATTTATTGTTGGAAGAATTTATAGTTGAGGCTTTTATTGATCAGTTAGGACAATCATAGCCTTATATTGAACAAAATAATAGTATACTTATTTAGTTTATATGATTTTTTAAGACATTTATTGGCAATTTCAATAACGAAAAACTTTTCTTTAGTATGTATTGAATTACATGAAATAGAATGTCAGTCTTCTGCTACGGAAGAGCTATTGTTTATGGCTGTATTATAACAAACAATTGATTTTTATTTTTGGGCTGTGGCAAAGAAAATGATTGATACTTTTTACTTGAAGTTCCAATGGGTTAACCGAAAAATGTCGTAACCTTGGATTCCGCAAAGGGGAAAACCGGAGAAAAAGGCTGTATTTTCACCGTGCGATAGGGATAAAACAACCATATACTGTAACAGAGCCAAAATTTTACAATATTAAAGTTTAAGACACGCTTGCTCCGGCATTGGACAGCACAAATAATGTGTACTTATGCCTTCGCAGCGACTGTCTGTTTCCCGCAGTCGGAAGAGCATTTTTAACGTGAAAACGCTCTAAAACGGCAACGGCTGAAGCAATGCTGTCTTTGCAGTGCCGCAGGACGGGAGCGCGGTTTTGCAGCAGGCGAGCAATGGAGCTGAAATTAGATCAAAAGACAGTATTTTCCTGCATTGTAAAGAAGATACTATCATATCCTGCGGCAAAACCATTGTCCATTGGGCTTTTCAAACGAAACCTTCACTTTGCAAGGAAACCCGCATTTCAGCTCTCTGAAATCCGAAATAAATATTTTAGAAGGCTCTGTTATGGTATATGGTTATTTTATCTCCACAGCACACTGAAAATACAGCCTTTTTCTCCGGTTTTTCCCTTAGCGGGATCCACGGCTAAGGTATTTTTCCGGTTATCCCTTTGGAGTTTCAAGGAAAAAAGCATCAACCATTTTCTATAACACAGCCTTTTAGAAAATCATCGAAAAGGAGAATCTCCCTTTCAAGCAGTAAAACGCCAACCGATTGCTATAATTCATCTCAGCTCTTCACTCTGCGAAGGCATACTGGCGCTGAATTGTCCATGCAAAGGAAGGGCACCGATCGGCCCGTTGCTGAGAACGAAGCCGGAACCGACGCCCGCATAGGAAAGTCTTTGGAGAGGGAGAGGGGAGGTTTGGAGGGGGGAGGGAGAAGCCTTTCTTCAGAAAGGTTCTCCCTCCCCCCTCCAATTCATCTATTCCACACCACCGCTACAGCGTAGCGGCTTCTTCGACCATTTCAAAGGCTTCGATAACGTCGCCGACCTTGATGTCGTTGAAGTTTTCGAGGCTGATGCCGCACTCGTAGCCCTTGAGGACTTCGCGGACGTCGTCCTTGAAGCGGCGGAGCGAGGCAATCCTGCCGTTGTGTACGACCACGCCGTCGCGGAGCAGGCGGATGCTGGCGCTGCGGGTGAGCTTGCCGTCGACGACATGGCTGCCCGCGATGGAGCCGACCTTGGGCACGGAGAAGACTTCGCGCACTTCGGCCTGACCGAGGTACACCTCACGGCTGACGGGAGCGAGCAGGCCGGCCATGGCGCTCTTGATCTCGTCCACGAGCTTGTAAATGATGTCGTAGAAACGGATGTCCACGCTTTCGTGTTCGGCCATTTCCTTGACCTTCGCCGTGGGACGCACATTGAACCCGATAATGATGGCGTCGGAAGCCGAAGCCAGCAGGATGTCGGATTCCGTGATCGCGCCGGTGCCGCCGTGGATGATGTTGATGCGCACCTTTTCCGTGCTCTGCTTGTTGAGCGCATCCACGATGGCTTCGAGGGAGCCCTGCACGTCGGACTTGACGACGAGGTTGAGCACAAGCGCTTCCTGATCGTCCGCCTTGCGGGACAGGAAGGTTTCGAGGGTCACACGGGACTGCTTGGCGAGTTCGCGTTCACGCAGCTTGACGGCGCGGCTTTCCGCAATGCGGCGGGCCAGCTTTTCGTCCTCAAGGCAGATGAACTCCTCACCGGCTTCCGGCACGCCCTCAAAGCCCTGCACTTCCACAGGGATGGACGGCCCGGCCTCTTTGACCTTGCGGCCCTGGTCGTTGAACATGGCGCGCACGCGGCCGCTGAATACGCCGCACACGAAGGTGTCGCCCTGATGGAGCGTACCTTCCTGAATGAGCACGGTCGCCACGGGGCCGCGGCCCTTGTCGAGCTTGGCTTCCACGATGTGCCCGCGGGCAGGCTTGTCCGGGTTGGCCTTGAGCTCAAGGATGTCGGCTTGGAGGGCCAGCATTTCAAGCATTTCGTCGAGGCCGTCGCGGGTCTTGGCGGAAACTTTGCAGACCACGGTATCCCCGCCCCATTCTTCGGGCACGAGGCCGAGGGAGGCGAGCTCCTGAAGCACACGGTCAGGGTTGGCCGTGGGCTTGTCCATCTTGTTGACCGCAACCATGATCGGCACGCCGGCGGCGCGGGAGTGGTTCACGGCTTCGCGGGTCTGCTCCATGACGCCGTCGTCGGCGGCGACGACCAGCACCACAAGGTCGGTCACCTGCGCGCCGCGGGCACGCATGGCGGTGAACGCTTCGTGGCCGGGCGTATCAAGGAACACGATTTCGCCGCGCTTGGTCTTTACATGGTACGCGCCGATGTGCTGGGTGATGCCGCCCGCTTCGCCGCTGGTCACGTTGGTCTTGCGGATGGCGTCGAGCAGCGAGGTTTTGCCGTGGTCGACATGGCCCATGATGGTCACGACCGGAGGACGGCGCTTGAGCTGTTCAGGCAAGTCCTCAATGCGGTGTTCCGCCAGATACTGTTCCTCGGCGAAGCCCACCTTTTCCACTTCATAGCCGAATTCGGCGGCTACGACGGAGGCCGTGTCGATGTCCAGCGCCTTGTTGATGGTCGCCATGATGCCGAGGTTGAACAGCACCTTAATGATTTCATTGGACTTCAGGCCCATCTGGTGAGCCATGTCCGCCACACGGATGGCTTCTTCGACGCGGATCTTGCGCTTGGCGGCCTTGATGGGCTGCGTAACCTGAGACACAGGACGGCTGGTATTCTTGGGCCGTCTGCGTCCGCCTCTGCGCGGCATATCATCCATATCCTCGTCGCGGCGGCGCCCGGCGCCCATTGAATCCTGAAAATCAATAGTGCGGCGGCTCTTGTTGTTGCGCTTCTTTTTGCTCTGGCCTTCCCGATCCGGGAGCGGCCCGCCGGGCGCGGCACCGGGAGCGAAGCCTCCGGGGGCTCCCCCACCGGCAGAGCGCTGGCCCTGATAGCCGGTACGGGCCGGGCGGTTGTCGTCGCGTCCCTGTCCGGGGCGTCCATCACGCGACTGTCCGGGACGTCCGTCCCGTGCCTGCCCATCGCGTCCGGCGCCGCGGCTGTCGCGTCCGTCGGACGAGGCGGCCTGCTGCGTGCGGGCGGCGGCTACGGCTGCGGGATCGGGGCGGGAAATGACACGAACCTGCGGCGTGGCCGGTTCCTGGGGACGGCGCGGCTTGCGGCGGTCGCGGCGCTCGTCGTCTTCGCCTTCGGAGGAAGAGGAGGCATTGGAGCGGTTGCCTTCGGAAACCGGAGGCAGCAGTGAAGGCGCGGAAGAGCCTTCTGGCCGCGCGGAGGCGGCGGGCTGCGCCTTGCGGGGCTTTTCGGCTTCTTCAGCTTTCTTGGCTGCGGCAGCGGCGGCTTCGGCGGCAGCTTTCGCGGCAGCGGCGGCTGCTTCGGCGGCGGCCTTTGCAGCGGCCTCCTCGGCGGCTTTGGCGGCGGCGATGTCCTGAGGACGGCTGATCACCTTGGCGGCCGGGGTGGCTTCACGCAGCCCGGAACGCTTTTTCTGCCGGTTGTCGCGCGGCTGGCGCGGCTTCTGCTCGTCGGCCTTGTCCGCTTCGGCAGCCGGAGCGGGCTTTTCCCCGGCGGCTTCCTTCACAGGCTCCTGCACGGAAACTTTCGGAGCGGCCGGCGCTGCGGGCTCCGCAGACGGGGCCGGCGCGGGGGCCTGTGCCTCGGATGCGCCGGGCACGCTGACGATGCGGGCCGTGGGCGTCTGGCTTTCACGCGGGGCCCTGCGTTCCGCGCGGGGCGCCTCTTCGCCTTCAGCCGCGGCGTCCTCGGCGGACTTGCTGCGGCGGCGGACAATGACGCCGGACTGCACTTCGCGGCGGCCGCCCTGTTCGGATGCGGCGGAGTCTTTCAAATGGTTCTTCACGCGCTCGATGTCCTCCGCAGCAATGCTGCTGGAAGTGCTTTTCGCCGGAATATCCAGCTCACGCAACGCCTGCAAAAGATTCTTGGTCGGTACGCCAAGCTCCGTCGCAAGGTCTTTCACCTTGGTCTTGTCTTCAGTCATGCACTAATCTCCCTTACGCTTCCGCCCGCCTGTGCGGAACCGCCGGAATTTTTCCCGGCAGGCCGTTTCCGAGCATACATACCAGCCGCGTCCGGGCTGGGTTTGGCTCTCATCGACCAGAAATTCCCCCCCCTGCGGGGACAGAACGTGGCGCACGAGCTCCTGTTTGGGCATGCGCCTTCTGCATATGGCGCACATCCGGGTGGGCACATGCCCCCGGTCCATGCTATTCGCCTTCCCCGGCCGCCGTTTCGTCGGCCTTGTCCGCATCGGCATCGGCCTTGTCGGCCGATTCGCCCACTACGGGAGAGAGGAAGTTGATAGCCGCACGCAAATCGCCGATACGGCTGTCCGAGAGGCTGAGCTTTTCGGACAGTTCTTCATCGGTCGCATCCTGGAGCTGTTCCAGCGTGGTGAATCCGGCGCTCACGAGGCTGTCCACGGAGACTTCGGCCACACTGGCGACCTGCTCAAGCCCGCGGCCGATGGCGTTGGTTTCGTTGTAGCGGGTTTCAGTGAAAATATCGATTTTCCAGCCAAGCAGCTTGGCGGCGAGCTTGACGTTCTGCCCCTTGCGGCCGATGGCGCTGGTGAGCTGATCGTCAGGCACGGTGACTTCGAGGAGGTTTTCGGCCTCATCGACCACAATGCGGGAAATCACGGCCGGAGCCAGCGCGTTGCGGGCATAGGTCGAAATTTCGGGGCTCCAGACCACGATGTCGATACGTTCGCCGTGGAGTTCCTGCACGATGTTCTGGATGCGGGAACCGCGCACGCCCACGCAGGCGCCCACGGGATCGACGTCGCGTTCACGGGAAAGCACGGCGACTTTGGCGCGGCTGCCCGGATCGCGGGCGACGCCCATGATCTGCACGGTGCCGTCGTCGACTTCCGGCACCTCGCGGCGGAAGAGGGCGGCGGTGTAGTCGCGGTGCGAACGCGAAATGACGATCTGCGGGCCGCGGCCTTCTTTCTTGACCTCGATGATCAGGGCTTGCACGCGATCGCCGCGCTTGTAATGCTCGCGGGGGATCTGCTCTTCCTTGGGAAGGATGGCTTCCGTCCGGCCGAGGTTGATGATCCAGCCGCCCTTGTCGCGGCGCTGGATGATACCGCTGCAGATTTCGCCCACGCGATCCTTGAACTCTTCATAGATGAGTTCCTGTTCGGCGTCGCGCATACGCTGGATGATCACCTGCTTGGCGGACTGGGCCGCGATGCGTCCGAGGTCGGTCACCTTGAGGGGAAAGCCGATTTCGTCGTCGATCTGCACGGAAGGATCGAGCTCGCGGGCCTTTTCGATGTCGATTTCGGTATCGGGATCGGCCACGTCGTCAACGACGATCTTGAACTGGTGGACTTGGATTTCCCCGGTGTCGTCGTTGTAGCTGACTTCGACGTCGATGTTCTCGCCGTACTTGCGGATAACGGAAGTGCGGACGGCGTCCTCAAGCGTATCCACGAGCATATCGCGATCGAGCCCTTTGTCTTTGCTGATCTGGTCGATGGCCTTTTTCAGTTCCAAATTCATGCAGCGCCTCCGCGTGTACCCTTGGAATCTTTGGAGTCTTTCTTGCCGCCGGGCTTCTTGCCCGGTTCGGGGAAGTGGTGGACGAGGGTCGCCTTGCGCACAAAAGGCCAGGCGATGGTGACTTCTTCAGGCTCTTCGGCCTTCCGGCGGGTGTCGGGCAGGCTGAGCGTGAATTCCTCGTCGGCGACGGCAACGAGGGCTCCGAAAAATTTCTTGCGCCCCGGCCACGTGTCGAGCGGTGCCGCAAGCACGACTTCCAGCTCGCGCCCTACGTAATTTCTCAACTGGTCGATTTTGAAGAAGGGGCGCTGGAGCCCCGGAGAGGAAATTTCGAGCGTCCAGTTGGTGGCGAAAGGGTCTTCCACATCGAGGGCGAGGCCCGCGAGCCGCGACAGTTCCGCGCACTGATCGATGGTGACGCCCTGCGGGAGCAGTCCCGCTTCGCCGGAGGCCCCATCGGAAGGGGCGGGTTCGGCGCCGGGAAGGACGTCGACATAGATCCGGGCGATGGGGCGGGCGGCGCCGCCCAGCTCAACGCCCCAGACAGCCAGCCCAAGGGAGGCCGCCAGAGGGGTGACCAGTTCGGTGATGAATTCGATTCTATCGGGATGACTCATGCGTCTTGATGTTCTCCGTATTGCCCCGTCCTCAGGGAGAAAAAGGGGCTCGGCATAAAAAAAAGGGGGCCGTCTCAGGCCACCCCAGTAGGGCCGCTCTGCCGCGGCCAGACAGGATGAGAAGAAAAAGTCGCCTTTTTCTTCCGCAGGAATCCAAATAGCCCCTCTTTTTTCCGCTGTCAAGCAAAATCGGTATTTATCCTTGCGCACCGGGGATTTTGGATGCTTTATCCTTGCGTGTTCGCGTATCCCCGATGTAGAATCGGCTATAAACCCGAATCAAGGAGCAAGCGATATGGCAAAAAAGAAAATATTGATGTTGGCTGGTGACTTTGTTGAGGATTACGAGATCATGGTTCCGTATCAGATGCTTTTGATGGTGGGCCACGATGTCGATGTGGTCAGCCCCGGCAAGAAGCCGGGCGACGTGATCGCCACCGCCGTGCATGATTTTGAGGGGTATCAGACCTATACGGAAAAACGTGGCCACAATTTCCAGATCAACGCCGATTTTGACGCTGTGGATTGCGCCGCCTATGACGGGCTCGTCGTGCCCGGCGGCCGTTCTCCCGAATATCTGCGCCTGAACCCGCGCGTCATCGAGATCATCCGTGAGATGGACGCGGCGAAGAAGCCCATTGCGGCGATTTGCCACGGCCAGCAGATGCTGGTTTCCGCCGGTATCCTCAAGGGGCGCTCCTGCACGGCCTATCCTGCCGTGAAGCCCGACGTGGTGGACGCCGGGGGCGTCTGGTGCGAGCCCAACGCGACCGCCAGCAACGCCTTTGTTGACGGGAACCTTGTTACCGGCCCGGCGTGGCCCGCGCATCCTGAGTGGATGTCCCTGTATCTCAAGCTCCTCGGCACGAAGATCGAGGCGTAGGGGGTAGGGAAAGGTGAAAAGGTGAATTGGAGGGGGGCGGGAGAACCTTTCTGAAGAAAGGCTTCTCCCGCCCCCCTCCAAACCTCCCCCCACCCTCTCCAAAGACTTTCGCGTTTATTGAATCCCTGTCCGCAGTATTCCCTTTTTATCTGGTGTTATGGCTCTATTATAGGGATTTGGTTGTTTTATTTGGCTGTGTCATAGAAAATGGCTGATGCCTTTTTCCTTGAAGTTTGAATGGAATAACCAATAAAATGCCTCAGCGATAAAGTCCGCCAAGGGAAAAACTGGAGAAAAGGCTATATTTTCACTGTGTTGTGGAGATGAAACAACCACGTACTATGACAGAGCCTTTTTAAAAAAATTATTTTTGAATTTCAGATAGCTGAAATGCAGCTTTCATTGCAAAAGTGAATGTCTCCCTGTGGAGGGCTTCATGGGTGGGGCCTTTCTCGGTTATCCCTTTGGAATTTTAAAACATCAGCCACTTTCTACGACACAGTTTATGAAATTTGGCCCTATCGTAGGATGTGGTTGTTCCATCTCCACAGTATGGTGAAAATACGGCTGTTTTTTCCACTTCTTCCGTTGGCGGACGCTGTGGTTGAAACCTTTTCCTTGGCTACTTCTTGGATTTTCAAAAAAGAAAGCATCAGCCATTTTTTATGATAGAGCCTAAAAATTTAATGGTGTTAATAAATACCAAGGCTGTGTTTAAGTTTGTGGCTGATACAAGATTCCAACTGGAAAGGAAGAGTTCTTTGGAAATTATTTGGAGGTATCGCAACAATTCTTCAAAACTGGATTTCATGTAATGAACAAAAAATGAGAGAGGCCCACATCACCAGACGTGGAGCGAGCTTTTATCTATTGATTTTCATTGAAAAAATCATCAACCGTAAACTATAACACAGCCATACCAAAACAGATTCTTTTATAGGACAGAGCCTTGTTTGAGGAAGATAACGCCGCCGTTTCAGCGTTTTTTTCAAGCGGGATACGGCTGAGGGCATCGGGGCCAAAGAAGGGCGGTTCCGTGTCCGGCGCAAGCCGGATGCGGAACCGCCCTTCTTTGGCCTTGAGGGGGTCTGGGGGGAATCATTCCCCCCAGCGGGGTCAAGGGGCAGAGCCCCTTGCCGCCGGAGGCATTCCCTATTCTTCGCCCTTCGTTTTCTGATACTCGGCGATGACCTTGTCGACGATGGGCTGCGGGGCTTCTTCGTAGTGGTCAAACTCCATCGTGAAAACGCCCTGCCCGCCTGTGATGGAGCGAAGCTCCGGCGCGTAGCGGAGCACTTCGCTCATGGGGATGTGGGCCTTGATTTCCGTGATGCCGACCTGAGAGTCGGAACCGAGCACCTTGCCGCGGCGCGAGGAGAGGTCGCCGATGACGTCGCCCATGTACTCGTCCGGCACGGAAACGCAAAGCAGCACGATGGGTTCGAGCAGGATGGGCTTCAGGGATTCAAGGGCCTTTTTGAAGGCCAGGGAACCGGCCACCTTGAAGGCCATTTCCGAGGAGTCGACCGTGTGGTAGCTGCCGTCATAGAGGCGAACCTTGAAGTCGACGACCGGGCACCCGGCGATGAAGCCGCGGGCCGCGCTTTCCTGAATCCCCTTGTCAATGGCGGGGATGTAGTTGCGCGGGATGGCACCGCCGACAATGGCGTCCTCGAACACGTAGCCGGAACCGCGCGGCAGCCCTTCCATTTCGATCCAGCAGTCACCGAACTGGCCGCGTCCGCCGCTCTGCTTCTTGTGGCGGCCCTGCACCTGCACCTTGCCGCGAACGGTTTCACGGTAGGGAACCTTGGGCGTCTTGAGCAGGATTTCCACTTTGTAGCGGCGCTTGGCGCGCTCAACGGCGGTTTCGATGTGGAGCTGGCCCATGCCCGAAAGCAGGATGTCGCCGGATTCTTCGTCACGGCTCAGCTTCAAGGTCACGTCCTCATCCAGCAGCTTCTGGACGGCGGCGTACACCTTGTCTTCGTCGCCCTTTTCCTTCGGCGCGAGGGCGAAGGTGATGAGCTGCGGGGCGAGCTGCGGCATGGCGACCGCAAAGGGGGCCTTGTCGTCGCTGAGCGTGTCCCCTGTACGGGTATTTTTCAGCTTGCCCACCGCGATGATTGCGCCGGGGCCGAGAACGTCCTTGCAGGGCGTCTGCGCTTTGCCGTCAAGATAGAGGAGGGTGCCGAGGCGTTCGGGTTCCTCGGTACGCATGTTTTTGAGCGTTGAATCGGAGCTGATGGTGCCGGAGATCACGCGCACCATGTTGAGCTGGCCGGAGAACGGGTCGGCAATGGTTTTGAAGACGAGGCCGCAAGCCGGGCCTTCGTCGCTGGAAATGCGTTCGTTGCCCTCGGCGTCGAGGAAGGCCGGGCGTTCGAGCGGCGAGGGGAAGAGGCGGGCGATGGCGTCGAGCAGTTCGCGCCCGCCCTTGTTTTCGAGGGAGGAACCCACCACGACCGGGGTCAGGGCCGCGTTGAGCACGCCCCTGCGCAGGCCGGCGGCGAGGTCTTCCGCGGAAAGGGAGCCTTCCTCAAGGTATTTTTCCATCAGCTCTTCGTCGGATTCGGCGATGTTCTCAACGGTGGTGTCGTGCAGGAGGGCTGCCTCGTCCGCGAGGGCTTCGGGGATGAGGGCCTCGGTCACGGCGCCGTTTTCGCCGAACATGAGGGCCTTGCCGCCAAGGATGTCCACGATGCCGGTAAAGGCGTCGCCATCCACGATGGGCATGTACAGGGTGACGGGCTTCATGCCGAGCACGGCGGAAAGGCCGTTGAAGGCCATGTCGAAGTCGGCGCGGTCGCGATCCATTTTATTGATGAACACGAGGGACGGCAGCCCGGCTTCGCGCACGGCGTTCCAAATGCGGCGGGTAAGGGGGCGCACGCCGTCGACGGCATCGATGACGAGGACGGCCGCGTCGACGCCCATCAGCAGGTAGGGAAGGTCACCGGTAAAGTTGGTGTCGCCGGGGACGTCCATGAGGAAGTGGCGATCCTTGTTCCAGAGGAAAGTGGCGAATCCGGGCTGGATGGAGCCGCGGCGCTTGATTTCTTCCGGTTCGTAATCAAGAGTGGTCGTGCCTTCTTCAATGGCTCCCAGACGGTTGATGACGCCGCTCTGGAAGAGCAGCATTTCCGCCAGTGAGGTTTTTCCGCAGCCGCCTGTACCGATCAGGGCGTAGGTTCGCTGGCTATCCAAGGCTTTGGACATAGTCCTCTCCTGCTTCTATGGGTGTTACCAGTCCCTTCCGGGTCGCCCCGGAGGGAGTGCCGTTTATGTTCCCCGCGCAGCGGGGCGCGGGAAAAAGGATCTCTGTGAGGCCCCGCGCACGGCGGGCCCGCTTTCGATCTGTTCTTACCGTTTGTCATAGGGAGTAGTCTCCATAGATGTCAAGGGGGTCTTTTCCCCCGCGTGGTTGCTGCGTTTTTTCCGGGCTGCGGAACCGGGGCGCGGCGCTTGTGTCTTTTTGTGCAAAGAGAGGGAAGGATCCGCGGGGTTAACCCCGCGGATCATTGACAGCCGGGGTGAAAAGGGTAGTATTTCGGCTCCAATGGGAAAACGCCTTTTTCCCTGAACCGTGTGGGGGATGTTTTGACTGCTGCACCTCGCGCCAAGAAGAGCCTTGGCCAACATTTTTTGAAAGACGCCAAAACCTCGGCCCGCATCGTGGATCTGTTGCGGATCGGGCCGGAGGATCGGGTGTTGGAGATCGGCCCCGGCCCGGGGGCCATCACCGGCATCATCCACGAACGGGGCCCCGCCGAATTCCGCCTCATTGAAAAGGACAGCTATTGGGCGGCCCATCATGCCGGGCTGGAGCGCCCCGCCCCCGCCGTGCAGGTGCTCAACGCCGACGCGCTGGCCTTTCCTTGGGAGTCGCTGGAAGGCCCGTGGAAAATCATCAGCAACCTGCCTTATAATATCGGTTCGCCGCTCATGTGGGATATAGTGTCCCGGACGCCGGAGCTGACGCGGGCGGTGTTCATGGTGCAGAAGGAAGTGGCCGAACGGCTGTACGCCAAGCCGGGAACCAAGGACTACGGCGCGCTTTCCGTCTGGATCCAGAGCTATGTCCGGGTCGAGTGGGGGTTTGTGGTCGGGCCCGGTGCGTTCAATCCGCCCCCGAAGGTGGATTCCGCCGTGGTCACCTTCATCCCTTTGCCGAGGGAGCGGCATCCCGCGGACCCGAAGGCCCTTTCCTCCGTACTGAAGCTCTGTTTCCAACTGCGGCGCAAGCAGTTGCAGTCGATCCTCCGGCGTGCGGGCAGGGACGGCACCGCCGCCGCGCTCGAACGGCTGGGGATCGCCCCGGAAGCGCGCCCTGAGACGCTCACGCCGGAACAGTTTCAGCAGCTTGCCGGGATTTTTGGAAGTTCGGGGAGTTGACTTCCCCGAAAAAACATGATTGACCAAAAGAACGGCTGATCCAAGTTTTGCCCCAATAAATGCCCCATGATCAGAGGGCGTTGTGCCGGATAAAAGGTGCTGCCCTGTGATGGCGGGCGCGATTGCGGAGCGGGTCGTGGTGGTGTATCATGCCCCGTCGACCGCAGTCCGAAACGAGCACAAGGAGTCGATGATGACCAAGGCAGATCTCGTCGCGCAGATTGCGGCCCGGGCCAACATGACCAAAGCGGCCGCGGAACGTTCCCTCAATGCCATGCTGGAATCCGTTCAGGAAATGCTGGCGGAAGACGGCAAGCTCACCTTGACCGGCTTCGGCACGTTCGCGGCGGAAACGCGTCAGGAACGCCAGGGACGTAACCCCCGTACCGGCGAAGTCATCACCATCGCGGCCTCCAAGGTGGTGCGGTTCCGTCCCGGAAAGATGCTCAAGGATGCGCTAAACAAGTAAGGAGAAAGCAGATGTTGCACGGCGAAACGATCCACAGCCCCCTTCCTCAGGACATTCCGTGGTGGTCCCCCGATTTCGCGGTCTTCTTCGGGGTGCTCTACCTCGTGCTGTTCGTGATCGGCACCGGCGTGGGCTATGTGATCCTGCGCTCGGTCTGGGAGACCTGCCGGGGCGGCTGCGGCTGCCACGGCGAGGAGCACCCGGCGGAAAGTCATTAGGGCTTGCCTTTTTTTGAAAAGTCGTCTATCTTCCTCTTTCTGTCTTCAGGCCGGGTGTTTTTGTCGCCCTCCTTGGAGAGTATTACGCAAAGAGGGGGTGATGACCAATGCCTGGAGTCTTTCTGAACGAAGACGACTACAACTTCGATATCGCTCTGCGCCGCTTCAAGAAGCAGGTGGAAAAGGCTGGCATTTTGTCTGAAATGAAGAAGCGCCAGCACTTTGAAAAGCCGAGTGTCATGCGCAAGAAGAAAAAGGCCGCCGCCCGCAAGCGTCTGCTGAAGAAAATGCGTAAGATGAACGCCGCCTAGTCCCTTCCGTTTCTTCATCCTCCCGGATGCGGAAACGGAAAGGCAAGGGGTTTGGAACGCTCCATCGTTTTGACGGGAGTGCATCCCGTCCTTTTTGGCGGGGCTCCTCCCGTAGACGAGCGGAGCGTTTCCGTGTTTGTCCCGTTTGCCTTTCCGGCGCCGGGACGGGCGATTTCATAGGCGATAGAGGTGGATACACGGGAAGTCCTTTCGGCTTTCCGTGTTTTTTCAATCATCATCTTCGGGGAATTGTCATGTCTCTGACAACGCGTATCGAGCAGGACTACATTGCCGCCTACAAGGCCAAGGATGGCCTGCGTTTGGGCGTGCTGCGCCTTTTGAAGACGGCGGCGAAGAACCTGCAGGTGGAACTCATGCGGCCCGTCACCGACGAAGAGCTTGCCTCCGTCGTCCAGAAGCAGGCCAAACAGCGTCAGGACTCCATCGAGCAGTTCACAGCGGCCAACCGGCCCGATCTTGCCGAGAAGGAAGCCGCCGAACTTTCCATTTTGAAGGATTACCTCCCCGAGCCGCTTTCCGAGGAAGAACTGGCCGCCGCCATTGATGCCGCCATCGCCGCGCTTGGCGTGACCAATATGTCCGGCATGGGCAAGGTCATCCAGTCCGTGATGGGCGATTATAAAGGCCGTGTGGACGGCAAGGCCGTCAGCTCCGCGGTCAAGGCGCGCCTGAGCTAGCCCCCCGCGCGGGACGCCGCGCCGGGAGGAAGTGAGTTTGCATGGATAGCCGTACGATAAAGGCTCTCGAATTCGGCAAGGTGCTGGAGCATCTTGCCGGCTTGTGTGTGTCCGAGGCAGGCCGCAGGGTCAGCCTCGGCCTTTTCCCGTTGCGCGATGTGGACGCCGTCAACGCCGCGCATACCCTGTTCGACGAAGTGCGCACATGGTCTGCGCACAGCGGGTTCCGCCTGTCCGATTTCCCGGATCTTGAGGGGCTTTTCCCCCATCTGGAAAAGGCCGCGGCGTCCCCCTCCTCCGCGCCGCTCGACGCCGACGCGCTGTGGGCGCTCCGCGAAACCCTGCTCCAGGGCCGCAAGGCCGCCCAGTCCATCAATGAAAACGGCGCCATGTGGCCTTCACTGCGGGATCTTGTGGCGTCCATGCCCTTGCCGGAGATGACCCTTTCGGCCCTGTCCCGCTGCCTTGGCGACGACGGGCTCATCAAGGATGAAAGCTCCCCCGAACTGATGTTCGTGCGCGGCGAACTGCGCCGCCTGCACCTCATGTGCCTGCGTAAGGTCAAGGATTTCGCGATCCAGTACAACATCGCCCAGTACCTTCAGGACGATTACATGACGCTGGCCTCGGATCGTTACGTCCTGCCGCTCAAGTCGAATTTCAAGGGCCGCATTCAGGGCATCATCCACGATTACTCCAATACCGGCGAAACCTGCTATTTCGAGCCGCTGTTCCTCGTGGAACAGAACAACCGCCTGCAGGAGCTCAAGCGCGAGGAACGGGAGGAAGAGCGCAAGGTGCTGCGCTACCTTACGGACATCGTGCAGAACGAATTGCCGTTCATCCGTTCGGCGTGGGGGCTGCTGGTCCGGCTGGACGTGGAGCTTGCCAAATGCGGGCTGGCGGCCTTGTTCGACGGAGCGTGCGCCACGATCAGCCCCGACGGGGAAAACGCGCCCTTGTCCCTGCTCGGCGCGCGCCACCCGCTTCTTGCGCTCGATCCGCAGCTCCGCAGGCGGGGCGGCCCGCATCCGGTAGACCTTATTTTCCGGCCTGCGGATCGCGCGCTCGTCATCAGCGGCGGCAACGCGGGCGGCAAGACCGTATGCCTCAAGACGCTCGGCCTGCTGGCGGTCATGACGCTCGCCGGGCTGCCTGTCCCGGCGGCGAAGGGTTCCGTCATCCCGTGGTGGACGTCCATCCACGCGTTCATCGGCGACGAGCAGAGCCTTGACGATCACCTTTCCACGTTTACGGCGCAGATCCGGCATCTCGGCAACGCATGGGAGGCCACGGATCGCCGTACGCTCATCCTGCTCGACGAGTTCGGCGCCGGAACCGATCCCGCGCAGGGTGCGGCGCTGGCTCAGGCCGTGCTTGACGGCCTCCTCGAACGCGGGGCGCATGTGGTGGCCGCAACGCATTTCCCGGCCCTGAAAACCTACGCCCTGACCCGTGAGGGCGTGCGCGCCGCTTCGGTGCTGTTCGATCCGGGCACGAAAAAGCCGCTGTTCCGGCTGGCCTACGATCAGGTCGGCGCGAGCCAGGCGCTGGACGTGGCCCGCGAGCACGGGCTTCCCGAATCGGTGTTGCGCCGTGCGGAACACTATTTGTTGCTGGACGGTCAGGATATGACGGCGGTGATGGATCGCCTGAACGCTTTGGCCGCCAAGCGCGAAGGCGAGCTTGATGCGCTCAAGGCCGAGCAGCAGCGCACCCGTGAAAAACGCAAAGCCGTACAGGAGCGTTTCGAGCGTGAGCGTGAACGCCTCATCAAAGAGGTGCGCGAGCTGTCCGCCAAGGTCATGAAGGACTGGCAGGAAGGCAAGGCCGGGCATAAGCAGGCCCTCAAGGAACTTGCCAAGGTTCGCGCCGAACTGCACGTTTCGCCGGAACAGGAAGAGGCGGCCCCGGTATTCTGCATTGCGGATCTCAAGCCGGGCCAGCATGTGACGCACCGCCCCTGGAACAAGAAGGCCGTGGTGCGCGAAGTCGACGCTCGGCAGAACCGGGTCAAGCTGGATATGAACGGCGTGACCCTGTGGGCCGATGCCGCGATGCTTGGGCCAGCCGATGAGCCGCAGCAATCGGCTAAGCCGAAGTCCGGCGTGTTGGTGCGGACGGCCGCCGGAGGCAATCCCGAAATGTCCCTGCTCCGGCTGGATCTGCGCGGCAAGCGGGCGGATCAGGCCATCAGCGAATTGTCGCAGTACCTCGACCGGGCGCTTTTATCCGGGCGCGAGGGTGTGGAGATCGTCCACGGCCGCGGTACGGGGGCGCTGCGCAAGGAAGTGCACGCGTTCTTGAAGACGTTTCCCGGCATCGCCTCGTTCGCGCTGGCCCCGGAGGATCAGGGGGGTGACGGCGTGACGGTTGTTACTTTCAAGTAATGTAAGGGGAGGCCCGCCTTCCCAAGCGCATTTCTCTCCTGAAAACTTTATAAGGAGAGGAAAGGGTTTGACTGCGGCGGATCCTGCTTTATATGAGAAAGACCGCGGAAACGGCATGAGATTGTTGAGAGTCCCGATCAAGGCGCGTTCCAAGATGCGGGGCGCGGGGAGTCCTTCCCCGGACAAAGCCGGAGGGAGCGGCCTGCCTGACGGAAGGGCCGCGAGCACCGGATAATGAGCTTTACGGGCATCGGCGCCATGTGCCCCTTGCCGCCGGAGGCGTACGGGAGCGTATGGGACGGAACGCAAGAGCCATTCAGGAAATCAAGGCGCGCCTGAATCTGGTGGACATTGCCCGACGGTACGTAGACCTGAAACGCAATGGGCCTCGCTGGGTAGCGCCTTGCCCTTTCCATCAGGAGACCAAGCCCTCGTTTTCCATCAACGAGGAAGAAGGTTTTTTTTACTGTTTCGGTTGTCAGGCTTCCGGCGATTTGTTCGATTTTTACGGGCAGATCAACGGGCTGGACTTCAAGGAAACGCTTGAGCAGCTCGCGGAAGAGGCTGGCGTCACGCTGGAGCGCGGGCCGCAAAAATACGAAGGCCAACCCGCCGGGCAGTCCATGTCCAAGCGGCGGCAGCTGCTGAAAATCCATGAAATCGCGGCGGCGCATTTCATGGAGAACCTCTCAGGCCGGGACGGTGCGGAGTGCCGGGACTATATGGCCCGGAGAGGGATTTCGGAAGAGGTGGCGAAGCTCTTCGGGCTTGGCTGGAGCCGCCGGGATTGGCAGGCGCTCACGGAAGTGCTGCGGCGGGCCGGGTTCAGCGAGTCGATGGGGGTGGAGGCCGCACTGCTCGGCAAGAGCGAGCGGGGCAGGGCCTATGACCGTTTCCGCGGGCGGCTGATGTTCCCCATCCGCAGCCTTTCGGGGAACGTCATCGCGTTTGGCGGGCGCATCATCGCCGACGAGGACGAAGCCAAATACATCAACAGCAGTGATTCGCAGTTGTACAAAAAAGGCGAACACTTGTACGGCCTGCAGCAGGCCCGGCGCGCCATTGCGACGGGAAAGCCCGCCATGTTGACGGAAGGTTACATGGATGTGGTGACGCTGCACCAGTTCGGCTACTCCAGCGCGGTGGGCGTGCTCGGTACGGCGTTCACCCCGGAACAGGTGAAACGGATTTCAGGGTTTACGTCGCATGTGGAGCTGCTTTTCGACGGCGATGGGCCGGGCCGCAAGGCCGCGCTCCGGGCGTGCGAGATGCTGCTGACGCGGGGGCTGTCCTGCAAAGTCGTCCTTTTCCCGGAGGGCGAGGACATCGACAGCCTGCTGCGGACGCAGGGGACGGACATTTTTGAGGATTTGCGCAGGAATGCGCCGGAGGGCATGGCCTTCTGCGTGCGTTGCCTGCGCGATATGGCCCCCCGTGAGGCGGTGGACTGGGCGCGCGAGTTCCTCAGGCAGGTTGAACTGCCCGAACTCGTCAGCCGTTTCGCGTCCACGCTGAGCACCGGCTTGGGGCTGGCGGAAAGCGAGCTGCGCGAGCGGATCGTTGAGAGCCGCGGCGCGCGGGCGCTTCCGCGCAATGCGGGCGGTCAGGAAACCCAGCCGCCCGTGCGGACGAATCCCAGAGACAGGGAAATCATGACCTTCGTGGTCCGGTACCCCTCCTCTCTGCCCCGCCTCCGGGAGCTTGGGGCCCATCTGGTTCTGGGCGCTGCGTGGGCGCGGGATCTTTGGCAAAAACTTGAAGAGTACCCTGTGGATGAAGTGGTGCAGCATCTTGACCCCAGGGAAAAGCGTTTCTGGATCCGGTGCCGCACCGGGGACGTGCCCCCTCTCGACAACGAAGAGGGTGAATTCGGCGCAATCCGCACCATGCTTGATACGTTGCATTTGACCGCGCAATCGGCCTCGGTTTCGGCCGCATTGCGTCAGGGAGCCGGCGCAGGCAATTTTGAGGCCGATTTGGAATATTTGCGCGCCCTTCAGGAAACGTTGGAGAGGACTCATGGGGAACAACATTAAAGATATCCAGCAGATCAAGAGCCTCATCGCCAAAGGCAAAGAGATGGGCTTCCTCACGTTCGAGGAAGTGAACAAGGCTGTCCCGCTGGAAATGAATACGCCGGAGCAGTTCGAGGAGATCATCGGGATCTTCGATCAGCTCGAAATCGCCATTGTGGATCTGGAAAAGGACGGCAAGAAAATCCCCGTCACCTCGGCGGAGACGGACGGAGAGCAGTCCGAAGAACGCCTTGAGCTGGTGGACAGCGAAGACGCCGCCGACTTTTCCTCCCGCAGCACTGACCCCGTCCGCATGTACCTGCGCGAAATGGGGGCGGTGCCGCTGCTCGATCGTGACGGTGAAGTAACCATCGCCAAAAAGATCGAGCAAGGGGAGCAGGATGTGCTGTACGCCCTCGTGGAAGTGCCGGTCGCGGTGGAAGAGCTCATCAACGTGGGCGAAGACCTCAAGCTCAACCGCATCAAGCTGAAGGATGTGGTCAAGACCATTGAGGAAGACGATCCCACCGAAGACGAGATGAACCAGCGTACCCGCGTCATCCTGCTGCTGGAGGAAATCCGCCAGACGTTCAAGAAAAAACGCAAAATCTACGCCAAGCTGGACGAATGCTGTACGCTGGAGCGCCGCGTTACCGCTATTCAGAAGGAAATCATGGCGTTCAAGGAAGAGATCGTCACGCGCCTGCGCGACATCAAGCTGGAAAAGACGCTCATCGACCGGATCATCGAGACGGTGGAAGACTATGTCCGCCAGATGCGCAACTGCCAGCGCGATCTGTCGGCCTACCTCCTGTCCACCGGCAAGAATCAGGAAGAAATCAAGGAACTGTTCCGCAAGCTCGATTCCCGCGACATCAGCCCCGTGCTCGCCGCCAAGGAATTGAACATGAGCGTGGACGAGCTGTTCTCCTACAAGGAAATGATCCTTGGGAAGATCGAAATCCTCCAGCGCCTTCAGGAAAAATGCTGCCACAATGTGGGCGATCTTGAAGAAGTGCTCTGGCGCATCAAGCGCGGCAACAACGCCGCCATGCGCGCCAAGCAGGAGCTCATCCGCTCGAACCTGCGCCTTGTGGTCAGCATCGCCAAGAAGTACACGAACCGCGGCCTGCAATTCCTCGACCTGATTCAGGAAGGCAACATCGGCCTGATGAAGGCCGTGGACAAGTTCGAGTACCAGCGCGGCTACAAGTTCTCGACCTATGCCACGTGGTGGATCCGTCAGGCCATCACCCGCGCCATTGCGGATCAGGCCCGCACCATCCGCATCCCGGTGCATATGATCGAGACGATCAACAAGCTCATCCGAACCTCCCGCTACCTCGTTCAGGAACTCGGACGCGACCCGACTCCCGAAGAAATCGCGGATCGCATGGAATATCCTGTGGATAAGGTCAAGAAGGTGCTCAAGATCGCCAAGGAGCCCATCTCCCTCGAAACCCCCATCGGCGACGAGGAAGATTCGAGCCTTGGGGACTTCATCGAGGACAAGAAGGCCGTCGCGCCCGCCGAGGAGGTGGTCAACACCAAGCTCTCCGAGCAGATCGCGTCCGTGCTGGCGGATCTGACGCCGCGTGAGGAGCAGGTGCTCCGCAAGCGCTTCGGCATCGGGGAAAAGTCCGACCATACCCTTGAAGAAGTGGGCAAGCTGTTCAACGTAACCCGTGAGCGTATCCGCCAGATCGAAGCCAAGGCGCTCCGCAAGCTCCGCCATCCCGTGCGCAGTCAGGTTCTGCGGTCGTTCTACGACAGTTGATAAAAAACGGGGATGGGGCCCTGCAAAAAAAGGTTCCCATCCCCGGATGTTTCCTTTCCCTTCTTGAGCCTTGTCAGGGAAAGAGGAAAAGCCTCCCGGCGAATAACACCGGGAGGCTTTTTGTGTGGCGGAAGGCCACTGCGGAGCGGCACCGCCGATTCCATCAATACGGCGTTTTAATGTGGGCATAATGCTGGGTAATTGCTGGAACTCCTGAATGACGGCGGCATACTTGTTTCGTAAGTCTCGGAGGGCTCCGGGCGCTTTCACAGTTTTTGGGGCCAATTCGGGCTCAGCTATGAAAAGCGCCAAAAACGCCTTGCCCGGTTCCATCCATTACTGTTGGGCATCAATTTGGGGGCGTTCCTTATACCTAACCTGCCGTAGCGCATTATGCTGCGTAGCATGAGCGCCTTTTTCGCGGTTATGTTCCGGCATTATGGATGGCTCTGTTATAGCATGTGGTCGTTTCATCTCCACAGCACAGTGAAAATACAGCCTTTTCCTTCAGTTTTCCCCTTGGCGGGAGCCACGGCTAAGGCGTTTTGCCGGTTATCCCTTTGGAGCCTCAAGGAAAAAAGCATCAACTATTTTCTATAACACAGCCTATTCCTTTGGAACTTCAAGAAAAAAGGCATCAACCATTTTCTAGGTTGTGCCGCCAATTAGATATGAACTATTGAAATTATTTAATTATTTTAAAAGCTATAAAAAGATTGTTTTAAATGATTTCAATTAGTTATATGAAAAAAATGACGGCACGGCCTTATGGATAAAATGGACTTTGCGAAGCCGCTTGGTGCTATGTTGAAAGAAAGACGTATGCTGAAAGACGCAAGGCATGTGGCCTTTCTTTCCCATATGGCGCTGTCCATGAAAGTCAGGGCGTTCCCTATGCTCCAATACTTTGAGGCGGGCACAATAAGAGCCGATTTTGTCCAGGTTGTACACGCTCGCCCCTATGCTGGCTCTCTGGGGTATGGATTTGATTAAGGCGTTGCCGGAGGAACTGAACGATGTGCAACGCAGCGGGCCAGCGATGATTCCGTGAGGTCACAAACTGTTTCTTGTCGTCAACAACGGAAGGGTATGGGCCTGTTGGGGGCCATATGGCGGAATGCGGCAAACGTCCCGTGAGCGGGCGTATCAAGATGCCTGAGTTGTGGACAGTTGCTTTTGCACAAAAAAGAGGCCCGCTGGGGGCCTCTTGGAAACTGTTTGCCCTTAAATGACGTCGAAGCGTTCAAACCGCATCATCAGCCCGGCCCGGCCTTGCGTTGCCGAGCGGAGGTCTGTGGAGAAGCCGAAGAGCTTGCTGAGGGGGGCAAGGCCCTGCACGAGCTTGAGGCCCGCGTGGTCGAGGATGTTTTCAACTTTCCCGCCGCGCGTCCCGAACAGGCTGATGGCGGGGCCGAGGTTGGCTTCCGGCGCGGAGATTTCCACAAACATAAGCGGTTCCAGCGTCGTGACCTGCGCGGCTTCAAGGGCCGAGCGCAAAGCGATGCCTGCGGCCATATGGTAGCCCGCGGCCGTGGAGCCGTCACGCCGGGGCATGGCGGTGATTTCGACGTCCGCGTCCTGAATGGGATAGCCGGTAGCGGGATCGGACTGGAGCGCGTTTTCCACGCCCTGCCTGACCGCATCGACGAAGGCGGCGGGCAGGGTGGCCGTATCGATGGCGAACCGGATCTGGTTGCCCGAACCGCGTTCACGCGGGGCGATGGACAGGGCGACTTCGCCGATGTGCGTTTCCTTGCCGAGCTCACGGTCAAACGTGCCGGCCGCGGATGCCGTGCGCTTCGGCGTTTCGCGGCGGATGACCTGAGGCTGGCCCACGCGGGGCGCGATGCCGTATTCGCGGCGTATGCGCTCAAGGATCACGTCAAGGTGGAGCTCGCCCATGCCGGACACGATGCGGTGCCCTGAGCCTTCGTCGATGGAGACGGTCAGGGTCGGATCTTCAAGGGAGAAGCGGTCAAGGGCTTCGTCGAGGGTTTTGCCTTCGTCGGCGTTGCGGGGCTCGATGGCGAGGGAGATGACGGGCTGGTAGGCTTCGATGGACTCCAGCAGCAGTTTGGAGCCGGGAGCGCCGATGGTGTCGCCGGTGCGCGCCGAGCGCAGCCCGATGGTCGCCACGATGTCCCCGGCTTTGGCGGCGTCCACCTGCTCACGGCGATCGGCATGGAGCCGGTAGAGCCGCGAGATGCGTTCGTCGGCGCGCTGGGTGACGTTGCGGCAGGGATCGCCTTCCTTCAATGTCCCGGCATACAGGCGGACAAGGGCCAGCTTGCGCCCCCCATCCATCATGACCTTGAACACCAGCCCGGTGAAGGGCAGGGCGGGATCGCAGGGGATGGCGGCGTCGGTTCCGTCTTCGGGGTTGTGGGCCGTGACGGGCGGCAGATCGGAAGGGGCGGGCAGGTAGGCGATTACGGCGTCGAGAAGCGGCTGGACGCCGGTGTTTTTGAGCGCCGAACCGCTGAGGACGGGCGTCACGCGGCGGGCCAGCGTAGCCCGGCGGATGGCGCCGTGGATGTCCGCTTCCGTGTATTCGCCGCCGAGATACTGTTCAAGGAACGCGTCGTCGTTTTCGGCCAGCCGTTCCAGCATCTGTTCGCGCCACGGGGCGGCGAGTTCGGCATCCGCTTCGTTGAGGGGCGAACGGGCCCATGTCTGCCCTTGATCGGACTCGTCAAAATCAAGCCGTTCCAACGTCACGAGATCAATGACGCCCTGAAACGTCTCCGCCGCGCCCACGGGGATGACGACGGGCAGCGGGTTCGCACCGAGCCGGGCCTGCATGGACTTGAGCACGGCGGAAAAGTCCGCGCCGATCCGATCCATCTTGTTGACGAAGGCGAGCTTCGGCACGCCGAAATGTTCCGACTGCCGCCAGACCGTTTCCGATTGCGGCTCAACGCCGCCCACGGCGCAGAAGACGCCGACCGCGCCGTCGAGTACGCGGAGGGAGCGTTCCACTTCGATGGTAAAGTCAACGTGGCCGGGCGTGTCGATGATGTTGACGGTGGTTCCGTTCCATTCGCAGGTCGTGCAGGCCGAGGTGATGGTGATGCCCCGCTCCTGCTCTTCGGGCAGGTAGTCCATGGTGGCCGTGCCGTCGTGAACCTCGCCCATGCGGTGGATTTTGCGGGTATAGAACAGCATCCTCTCGGAGAGGGTGGTTTTCCCCGCGTCGATATGCGCGATGACGCCGATGTTGCGCACAGCCTGTGTCATGGAAAGCTCCTCGTTGAAATAGGAATTAGGAAATGGCTGTAGGAAGCACGGGATGGGTGCCGTTCACCCTTAAAAAGGGGCTTGCTGGGAAAATTGTCAAGCATGGCCCAAATCATGTTTTTCCGCTCCATGTAGTTCTTAGAACGTCCCCATGCGAGAAGAACCATATCCGCATTGCTAATAGCCTTTTGAATAATTTGATCATTTAACGGGCCAACAGCTTTTTCTCCACCATGAAAATCATGTTTTTGAACCAAAGCATAGAGGTTGACGACCGTTATTATTCCTATTGGGCCTATTTCTGGGGGGCATTTTTCAAAAAAAAGAGTTTCGAGAAATTGGATACTCTTATCGGAAACGTGTTCATCGGCATCACTCGGGTTTTGCATAATAACACAGAGTTTTTTTCCTGTACTGTCAGCTGTGATTTCCAGAAGATAACGAAACAAGCGATCTTCTGAAAAGCAGGCTTTACAGGAAACTCCGGGTCTATGACGAAAAACCGGCATGATTTTACTCCTGTTTTTCTAACGTACAGCTCAGTTCCAACCGCTCATTCATGAAAAAGTCCGGCGTCAAATCCGTGTGCAGCCAGCAACCCTCCAATCCCGTTCCGAGGGCCAGCGGCGTGCCTTCCCCGATGATTATCTGACCGGCATAAACGGCGTCGGCTCCGTCATCGGCGGGCAGGGCGTCCGGGTGGGCCCACAGAACCGCCGCATTGGGCAGGGCGGCGCGTTCGATGCGCGGGGCGTGGTCGTTCCAGACGGGGCAGGGGGATTCTGGGAGAGGGGCTTTGCCGAAGCGCAGGATGCGCCCCCGTCCCGGAAGTTCGCGCAGGAGCGGGGCCGGATCGCGCATGGCAAAGACCTGTTCCACGCCGGTGAGCTCCAGCGCGGCGAACAGGCCGGAGGGTGCCGTTTCCATGCCCGTCCAGACGGCGAAAACCGGCTCCACGCCAGCCAGACGCGCGGGCATGATCGCCGCCGCAAGGCGCACCGCCGAAGCGTAGCCTTCGCCTATGAGGAGCACGGCCCACGGCGCCGTTTCCCGTGTACGGGTGAAGCCGAACCCGGCTGCGGCGTTTTCGGACGTTATGGTCAGGCGGGAGGGCGGGGCTGGATACGTCGCCTCAGCCAACGCGAGCGTCGTCTTGATCCAGCTCCGGTGCTCAGCGGATGTTTCTTCATAGGCTTCGGCAAGCCGCTCGTCGGGTACGCGGCAGGCTTCTATCTCAGGTGAAAAAGGCATGGCTTTCTCCTTAGCGCGGATTGGCTTTGAAAGGGACTGGAGGCGTTGGAGAGGCTTTGGGGGAGGAGGGAGCTTCAAGCCTGTCGGCGCGGCCCTGCCCGTCCCCGTTCCATGGGCGTTCGCACTTGCCGAATCCCTGTTCCCGGCCTCTAGGTGCAGGTTGCCTTTAGGGAGGCATTTTTCACAGGTACAATGTCCCAAACCTCTCCGGCAGCATTCTTTTCTCAAAACGAACCGGGTTGTTCAAGCGTTATTCGCGGGATCTGCCGGAATAAGCGGCGGATATGGCAGCTTTTGAAATCCCGGATAAGGAACCAGTAACATGGTTCACCCACGGAGGCCGCCAATAAAATATGTATGGAACTGCAAACTGTTCGTTCTATCGTATGGCCAGCCTCTTTTGGGGCAGGGCCTGCCCGCTTCCTTACTTGTCTTGAAATCATGTTTCTTTTCAAGATATTCCAAGCGGGCGGACAAAAAAAGAGGGACGTGCATGTCCCTCCATTCATACGTCGGCATTTCTTCCCTGCACCCCTGCGCCTTGGGAGGGAATGCCGACAACAGCGAAAAACGCAGCCTGTCTAGAGTGGCCCCACACCTTGGGGGAAAGGCTGTACGGGTACTGCGAAATTGGCAGGTTGAGGATGCGGCCCTACACCTTGAGGGGAAAGGCATTTAAGGCAGGGCCTGCGGCCTTTATAGGCTGTTCCCACGCCTTTGGGGGAAAGGGGAGGCGCGGGGAAACCCTAGGCTGTGTCGCCAACTGGATATAATATATTTAAATTATTAAATTATTTTTAATATATAAAAAAATTTTAATAATTTTAAATAGTTATATGTAACATGACGACACCGCCTAGGGGTTCCCCGCCCGAACCGTTGTTGAATCAATTCTGTACCAGAGCGGCGGGAAGCGTTCCCAACTGCTGACGCATATACAGTTTCATGAGCTCGGCGATGGCGTCGTCGCGCTTGAGCGTGCCGGGGTATGCGCCGTTGTCGAGCACGGAACGGAAAGCCTTTTCGTCCAGCGGGTCGTCGTTCTGTTTGGCGAGATGGGCGCCAAAGCTGGAAAGCTGCGCGCGCAGTTCCGTGTCGCCCATCGCCTTGAGCCCGGCATACCTGGCGGCGATGGCATCGGAAGAGGGCAGCCGGGGCGATTCCATCACCTGACGCAGGCAGGCTGTGAACCGTTTCAGGCCCGCCGTGATATGGGAGGCTTTCACCACGTTGGAGCCCTTCCAGCCCGCCTTTGCCCATTTGAAGATGGCGATGTCCACCTTGCCGCTGCCGGGCGCGCTTTCCATGAAGACGGATACGCTGGCGGAGCCGTAAAGGTAGGTTTCCGCCCAGCCGAGCATGGCCAGGTTGGTTCCTTTTTCCGGGGTGTACACATACGTCCAGTCCTTGTCGTTGCCGACAATGGCCCCCCGCAGGCCCACGGAAGACTGGCCGGGCATCACGGATACGGATATGAGCGCCGTGCGGCCCTTGTAATCGGCGAGCACGAACAGTCGGTTCAGCTTGTAGGAATAGTAGCAGCCGCTGGAGGTGTCGGGCGTCGTTTCCTCATATTCCACGCCTCTGGTCACGATGGGGGCGGCGGGGGGATAGGCCGCGCCGATGAGGGCGGCGCTGTCCTTCAGGATGGGGCTGCCGGGCATCCACGCGTTGCGGCGCACGACGGAGGGGTAAATGGCCTCGCCGGGGATGGAGGGATCGAGCATGTACCCGACAAGTTTGCGGAGCGGGAGGTTGAGCGTTTCCTTGAGATACGCGCCGGAACCCTGCGGGCGGGATTCCGGGCGGACCTTGTTGGGCGCCTGCGTGTTGGTGGCGACGAAATCAAGGACGGTGTTGACTGCCGCGGCGTCGGGGTTGGCTTTGCCCTGTGGGGCGTCGGCAAGCAGGGCGGACAGCGCGGTTTCGAGGGCGGGGGGAAGCGTCCCGTTTTTTTGCTTCTCGGCCTGCGCGGGCAGTGCCGTGAGGAGCGCCAAGCAGAAACAGATCAAAAGGCGTTTGAAGATGGATAGGGGCATGATGCTCTCTGGCTGTATTGAGGTTGTGAAAGGGTATGATTGGAGCCGCGTAAAGGTAAGCAAGTCTCCCTGATGCGTCAACGGGCTGATTTCTTTTTGGGTTTGACTGCGTTACAGCCATGCGAAAATGGATGTCACGAAGATGGGGACGGCAATGGTCAGCACCATGCCTGAGAAGATCCCAAGGATGGTGTTCCGCTCGCCCGACGTGCGGATGATGGCGGGCAGGCAGGTATCGCTGGCGGCCCCGGCGGCGGAAAGCGGCCCAAGGCCGCCGAAGACGCGGGCGAGCAGGGGGGCGAACAGCAGGGTGACGAGTTCCCTGACCATATTGGAAATAAGCGCCATCGAACCGAGGCTGACGTCGGCGAGCTGGTTGATGAGCATGCTCGACAGGCTGTAGTAGCCGAACCCGGCGGCCACGGCCATCACATCCCGGAAGCTCATGTCCAGCATGGCCCATGCCGCCACGCCGCCGAGGAACGTCCCGACGATGATCATCAGGGGCACGAGCACGACCCAGCCCTTGAGATCCCGCAGGATGCGCCATGCCCGCGAATCGAAGCCGAGGCTCATGCCCACGGCGGCGAGCATGGCGTATACGGCGAGGTTGCTGGCCTCGTGGACAAGGCCGAGCCATCCGGCGGGCAGGAGGTCGAGCCTGCCCCCAAGCACGCCGACGCTGAAAAAGAACAGGACGATGATGGATTCCTTCATTGCGCCGCCCCTTCGTCCTTTGCGGCGCGGGAAACGGCGTAGTGCCCCACATGGCGGTTCATGACCGGCTCAAGGAGGCGGGCACCGATGAGGCTCCCCGCCACGCAGCACAGGCTGATGAAGATGCCCCGTGCGCCGATGGTGTCCATCTGCGACATGAGGCTGTCGTCGGCGCCGAGGGCGAGGCCGAGCAGGAGCAGGAGGATGCGGACGGACCATGTGAGCACCTGATCGGTGATCTTGATGGCGAGCGGCTTCCTGCGGAGCAGGAAACCCACGGGAACCCCAAGGACAAGACAACCCATTTCCACGATCATGAGGCGATTTCTCCTTTATCACTATGGAAAAGCTGATTATCATACCTGACGCACCGTTGAGGGTCAATAATGCCTGCGGGGGATCGGCACCCTTTCGTTGACCCTTTCCGCCGCCGCCTGTATAGGTCATACGCATGACTTATGATGCCGTGCCGAACCTTTCGGCCCGGCAGGGACGGGAAACGGTGAACGAATCTCAGGATACGCCCCTTTCAGAGGGGGGCTGGCAGCCTTTTTTGACGGTGAACGCCTGCGGGCGGGATTGGACGCTGGAACGCGCCGCCGACATGGAAGCCCTGTGGGAGGCCATGACCGAATTTACGGAAGACGAGCGCCTTCCCTACTGGACGGAGCTGTGGCCTTCCAGCCTTGTGCTTGCCGATTGGCTGTACCAGCGGCGCGAGAGCCTGCGGGGGCAGCCCTGCCTTGATCTCGGATGCGGGATCGGCCTGACGGCATTGGTGGGGCAATGGCTCGGCGCGGACGTCATCGGCATGGACTATGAGCCGGAAGCCCTGCGTTTCGCGCGGCGCAACGCGGAGCACAACGCCGTGCCCCAGCCGCTCTGGACGGTCATGGACTGGCGCAGGCCCGCTGTGAAGCGCCGGAGCCTGCGGTTCATCTGGGGCGGGGACATCATGTATGAGCAGCGTTTTGCCGCGCCCGTGCTGGATTTTCTGGAGTATGCGCTTGCGGAGGGCGGCGCGGCGTGGGTCGCCGAGCCCAGCCGGGCCGTGTACGATACTTTCCGTTCCATGCTCGTCAACCGCCGTTGGGCGGGGCGCTGCGTCTGGGAAAAGGACATAGAGGCCCTGTATCCGCAGGAGCGGCCCGTTCCCGTGCGGATCTGGGAAATTCACCGATAGAGGGTGCGACAATGGGAGAAACGGTTCGTTTCGGCGTTTCGTTGGATAGCGATCTGCTGGAGAAATTTGATGCCCTGTGCGAACGGCAGGCTTGCCCAAGCCGTTCCGAGGCGCTGCGCGACATCATCCGGGATGCGCTGGTGCAGGATTCGCTGCATTCCGAGACTGCGGAAGCGGCGGGCGTGTTGAGCCTGATTTATGATCACCATGTCCGGGATTTGTCCCGCAAGCTGACGGAACGGCAGCACGACGCGCACAAGCTCATCGTGACGACGCTCCATGTACATCTGGATCATCACAACTGCTTGGAAATTTTGGTGCTCAAAGGCAAGGCCGGGGAACTCCGCGAGCTTGCCGATCAGCTCCGCGCCATCCGCGGCGTCAGCCACGGGACGTTTTCGATCACCGCCATCGGTGCCGATTTGCCGTAGCATGATGTATCGGGGGAAGGGGAGGGAACCCTTCTGGAGAAGGGCTTCCCTCCCCTTCCCCCGAACCCCCATCCCCTCCCTC